>NZ_LMYH01000014.1:0-56158 GCF_002917995.1 Parasaccharibacter apium | reverse complement strand
GTGTTAAGCATGCCGCCAGCGTTCGCTCTGAGCCAGGATCAAACTCTCAGGTTCAATCCAGACCAACAGAAATAAAACATCCAGCTTAATTCAACGCATCAAACTTAAAGTCAGATACATCAGCTTCCGTCTTCCATCAGCCTTCACTAACGAAAACGCCGCCAACATATCCCTTCCAGTCTCTACTTTATAACCCATATTCTCTTGTCAATGACCACCCCAGCCGCCCCGAAACTTCCGCTCCAGCGCCGCCGGTGAATGGGCTTATACGCAGATCCCCCTCACCGCACAACCCCATCACACCAAAAAAATCAAAAAAACTTCAAAAAAAGTTAAAATATTCTGAATTTCCGCAGAACCACGCCACAAACCGGCTGATTCCTTCCTCCAGAGACACCTGCGGTTCCCATGGAATCACTGCCTTCAGAGCGGTCGTATCAGCCCATGTCTCCAGCATATCCTCCGCAGGTCTGGGAGCTTTCTGGATAATGGCCTGTCGTTCCAGAGATGTTTCAAGACACCGGATCAGATCCCTCACAAGACGGGGCTGCCCATATCCCACGTTGAAGAGTCGGCTTTCTCCTGCACGCGGCGGCGCATCCATCAGATGCAGAATCGCCTCTACGACATCATCAATATACGTGAAATCCCTTGCCAGCCCTTCGGCATCCCAGAGGGTCAAAGGATGCCCCGCCTGAATCGCTCTGGCAAAACCATAACAGGCCATGTCCGGGCGCCCCATCGGGCCATATACCGTAAAGAAACGCAGACCGGTCTGGGCAAACCCGTAAAGATGACTGTAGGTCTGCGCCGTAAGCTCGTTCATCCTTTTGGTCGTGGCATAAAAAGATGCCTGCGCCCCAACAGGAACGGATTCGGAGAAAGGAAGGGCCGCCGAAGGCCCATACACGGCGGAGGACGAGGCATAGAGAATCTGCCGCAACCGGGACAGGGTCCGGCAGGCTTCCAACAGACTGACCTGACCAGCAATGTTGTCCTCTATATAGGCATGGGGCTTGAGCCGGGACTGCCTGACCCCCGCCCGGGCAGCGAGATGCAGAACCGTATCAATGTCAGGATACTGTGCGAACAGACCTGCCAGGGCAGCCTGATCACGCACATTGGCCCTGACATAATGAAAGCCAGACTGCCCATGCAGTGCAGCAAGCCGCAAAGGCGCCATGGCCGGAGTGGACTGCTCACTATCAAGCCCGATGACACGCCATCCACGAGCCAGCAGGACACGGGCCACATGGGACCCGATGAACCCAGCAACCCCTGTTATGAAAACCGTGCGGGACACATTCAGTGTGCCCCACCAGGCAGAGCATCGGACACGATGCGGTTCCCCACCACCAGCCCCAGCCTTTCCGCCGTTCCGGCAGGAAGCTCCAGAACAGCCCGGACAGGCCCATGACTGCTGATGATTCCCTCACTCAGGGGTGTTGTATGTTCCTCAATGGCGTGAATGCGGTTCTGATCATCAATGAAGATCATGTCCAGCGAGATGAAGGTGTTGCGCATCCACATGGCGGATTCCTGCGGGGCAGGCCAGACAAACAGCATGCCATGATCCGGCTTTATTTCCTTGCGGAACATCTCACCCACTTCCTGCTGGCGTGGCGTGCTGGCCACTTCCACCCTGAAGGCATGGCTGCGCCCGGTCTGATCGGTAATGGTCAAGGCAACTTCGGGTAATGGTGGCTGTGCCTCCGTAACCGTTTCTTCAGCCCGAACCATGCCACCAGCAGCAGCCAGACCCGCCAGGACGAGTCCACCTGCCAAAAGACCCCACTGATAAACTCTTTTCATCATCCCTCTCCTTATCTGCACCACCATGCCGATCAGTGCTGAAATGCCGGATTATGCTGCCGCTCTTCCCCTATCGTGGTCGGCAGGCCATGACCCGGCAGGACGATGGTATCGGCCGGAAGAGTGAACAGTCTGCTGCGGATCCCCTCCAGCAGCTGTCTTTCATTGCCATAGGGGAAGTCTGTCCGCCCCACCGTACCACGGAACAGCGTATCACCGGCAATCACCAGCCCTGCCTGCCGCAGGATGAACACGACATGACCGGGCGTATGACCGGGAACATGAGCAACCTCAATGTCATGCCCAAGAAAGGACAGTATATCCCCGTCGCTGGAAAAACGGTCCGGTGTGACGCTTTTCATGCCATCCAGCCCGAAAGCAGCCGCCTGCTGCTCGATTCTCGACAGCAGAAACAGGTCCTCCCGCAACGGCCCGATGACAGGCACGTCACCCCCCTGCCGGTCCGTCAGCAGTTTCTTGAGGTCGGCAGCACCTCCGGCATGATCAAGATGACCATGTGTCAGCAGGATGGCCTCGACATGCAGCCCCTCGGCTTCCCGGGCCAGCCGCACACTTTCTCCGCCAGGGTCGACAACAATCGCCCGCCCCATCTGGTCCGACAGAATCGTGCAGTTCTGACGAATCGGTGTCACGGTCACTTTCCGCAAGGTTAATTTCATGACGGGCTTCCATTTCCGGGCATCAAACAAGAAATGATCTACAACGTCATACCCCTACCCGACAAGAAACCACCACTTCCCCACACTCCACACCCATGAAATAAAATACTGCAGCAAGAAAAGCAGAGTAGACGAATAGAAGATTCGGATCTAAATACAGTTTCTGGAGCCATTTCTCCTTTACCTTTCCGGAGGGCCATGCCTCTTGCGGGCTTTGCCTTGCCAAATGAGTATGATCAGCCTGAAACATATTTCTAATTGGTATATATTTCCTAATGTTAAATCTTATTCAGGTTTCTCTGCCCATTTCATGCCATTATTTGTCTTGTCATTCACAGGCTTCTTCTGATAGTTTCCCGGAACTACTGAAAGAATGAGGTCCACTTCGGTCAAACAGAACGGGAAGATGTATCATGCGCCGTGCCGGGAAACGGTTATTTTTATCATGTCTGGTATTATCTGCGGCAGCATTCTGCGCTCCCAAGGCCGAAGCGAGGCACCATGTCCGCCATTCAAGCCGTTTGATCAGAAGCAGCCACTTCCTGCACAGGCATTACCGCCACTATGGTCATGCCCATGTCATCCAGTGCGTTGCCTATGTGCACCAGAGCACGGACTTCCACATCCGTGGCAATGCACGGGACTGGTGGCGCAATGCTGAAGGCATGTACGCCCGTGGCCAGCAGCCCGAGCCCGGTGCTGTCCTCAGCTTCCGTCCCACACGCCGTATGCCACTTGGGCATGTTGCCGTTGTCCGTCGGCAGATCGACAGCCGGACCATCATGATCGACCAGGCACACTGGGCCTCCAACGGCATCAGCCACAACACGAAAGTGGTGGACGTGTCTCCTGAGAATGACTGGACGGCTGTCCGTGTGGCTCTCCCGGGCAATGGGGAACGTCTCGGCAGCATCTATCCGACGCATGGCTTCATCTACAACCGTCAGGACGGTTCTGCTCCTGTTTCCACACGGTACCGCAATGTCATTGCCAAAGGAACGGCCAGTGACATGGAAACAGCCTCCGTTCCGGCTGATGCCAGCTTCTTCGGAGACGAGGCTCCCAGCCGGTCTCTCCAGTAAGAACTGGACCTCACGACCGTAATCCCACAAAGCCGGACCGTTCCCTCAGGGACGTCCGGCTTTGTGGTATGGATGACCTGTCTGGATGGACTGTGCCCGGAAGAGCTGCTCCGCCAACATGACCCGTACCAGCATGTGTGGCCATGTCAGCTTCCCCAGCGAAAAAACAGCATCCGCCCGCTGAAGAATGGCGGCATCAAACCCTTCGGCTCCCCCAATCATGAAACAGACAGGGCGGCCACTCTCCTGCCACGTCTGCAATCGGGACGAAAAGGCCGGGCTATCCAGCAGACGGCCCCCTTCATCCATCGCCACAAGAAACGCATTGTCAGGACAGGCAGCCAGAAGGGAATCGGCCTCCCGCCGTTTCAGTTCGGCAGGAGCACCCCGGCCCTGGGCCACTTCCACAATCTCCAGCTTCGGACGCAACCGGGCGCAGTACCGCTCCAGCAGCTCCCGTTCCGGGCCGGCCTTCAGCTTTCCTACGGCGATGAGCTTCATCAGAAAACCCTCTCGCCAGCCACCACCTCATTCAACGGCAATTTCTTCCGCAGCCGCATCAAAGTCACCACCCCACATGCGTTCCAGCGCATAAAGCTCACGGCTTTCCGGCATGAAGAGATGGACAACCACATCTCCTGCATCCATCAGAACCCAGTCACTGCCCTGGTCCCCTTCAATCTGCGGGCGGGCAAGATTTTCTTCCTTCAGGCGACGTTCCAGATGCTGGGCCATGGCAGAAATCTGACGCTCGGAAAGACCGGAAGCAATGACCATGCGCTCAGCGAATCCGGCACGACCTGTCAGGTCCAGCACGACAATGTTCTCGGCTTTGTCTTCATCCAGACTGTCCGTAATGACAGACAGAAGACGGGCCAGCCCTTCCTCATCACTATGAGGGGCGGAAGCGGGGGTTTCAGTCGCGTTGATGATGGTTCTCACTCCTGATCGACAGACGGGCAGAACAGCCCCTTTTGACGCAAAGCGGTCGAAGATATGTCATTCTGAGGTGCCGAAAGGAATGTCCAGCCCGGCCCACTTCCTTTTTCTAGCAGAAGAGACGCCGCCCTTCCATCACGACGATGATGCCGCAGGACGGAACTGGCCCGCCCCTTGAGGGCCGGTATGATGCTTCCGGGGCGAGGCAGGACAGCAATCGGCACCATCTGCGCCAGCCGCCGCCATGACCGCCAGCGGGAAAACTGAGCCAGCCCGTCTGACCCCATGAGCCAGACAAAACGGCACTGTGGGAAACGCTGCCGGAGCATGGCCACGGTCCGGACCGTGTAACGTTGCCCCAGCTTCTGCTCTATGTCCGTGGCGATGATGCGCCGTCCATCTGCCAGAGCCTGTGCCGTTGCCAGCCGCCGGGAGAACGGCGCCATTCCCTTGCGGGGCTTGAGGGGATTCCCCGGAGACACCATCAGCCAGACCTGATCCAGCTTCAGACTTGCCAGAGCCTTGCGGGCCAGCTGGATGTGCCCCTCATGCGCCGGATTGAACGACCCTCCCAGCAGGCCGATGCGCATCCGGCGGCCATCCCCGAAACGGGATGCAGCAGCTCCCAGCGGAGTCGCCGGAAGCCTTTCGGGACGAGGCCCCTTCATGAGGCTGTCTTACACGTTGAAGCGGAACAGCAGGACATCACCATCCTGCACGACGTAATTCTTGCCCTCGACACGCAGCTTGCCGGCCTCACGGGCACCCGCCTCGCCCTTGTAGGTGACGTAATCATCATAGGCGATGGTTTCGCAGGCGATGAAGCCACGCTCAAAGTCATTATGAATGACGGCTGCCGCCTGCGGGGCCTTCGTACCTGCCGTGATCGTCCAGGCCCGGGTCTCCTTCGGCCCTACCGTGAAGTAGGTCTGAAGGCCCAGAAGGCGATAACCAGCAGCAATCACACGGTCCAGACCGCTGTCCTTCAGGCCGAGGCCATCCAGAAACTCGGTCCGTTCCTCAGCCTCAAGCTGGCTGACCTCCGCCTCGATGGCCGCAGAGACGATGACAGCCCCGGCACCTTCCGCCTCGGCCCTCTTCCGCACCTGCTCGGAATAGGCATTGCCGGTCGAAGCCGCCGATTCTTCCACGTTGCAGACATAAAGGACGGGCTTGGTCGTCATCAGCTGGAGGCGGGCAGCCTCTACTTCTTTCCCCTCAGGAACGGCCGTACGGGCCGGTTTGCCCTCACGCAGGGCGGCCAGCAGCGGCTCCATGAGTTCCAGCTGTTCCTTGGCCTCACGGTCATTGCCACGGGCACGCTTTTCCAGCCCGACCTTGCGGCGCTCCAGACTGTCCAGATCGGCCAGCATCAGTTCCGTCTCGATGATGTCCGCATCCCGCACGGGGTCCACGCCGCCCTCGACATGGGTGATGTCATCATCATCAAAGCAGCGCAGGACGTGGATGATGGCATCCACCTCACGGATGTTGGCGAGAAACTGGTTGCCCAGCCCTTCCCCCTTGGAAGCCCCACGGACCAGCCCGGCAATATCCACAAACTCGAGGCTCGTTGGCACAATGCGCTGGGAATTGCCAGCCTTGGCCAGAACCTCCAGCCGTTCATCCGGCACGGCCACCCGCCCCGTGTTCGGCTCGATGGTGCAGAACGGATAATTGGCAGACTGTGCCGACGCTGTCTGTGTCAACGCATTGAACAGGGTGGATTTGCCGACATTGGGGAGGCCGACGATCCCGCAGTTGAACCCCATTCGCTCTCTCCCCTTTCTGTGCCCTGCCGGTCTGGCTCATCTCTCGCCACCGCAGGCCTGTTAGATTCTCTGTTTTCAGTTCCGCCGCAAGGCCGTTTTCGTCATGAAGGCCTCATGCTCACCCTGCGCCAGAAGTGGCGTGGCATCGGCCATGTCATCCAGCCACAGCTCCAGCTCAGACCGTTCCGTGCTGGAGAAATCCCCCAGTACATGGCCATGCACCTTTTCCCGGCTGCCCGGATGGCCGATCCCCAGCCGCACACGCCAGTAATCAGGGCCGGGCAGGGCCTTGTCCATGGAGCGCAGGCCATTATGCCCGGCCGCTCCCCCGCCCCGTTTGACCCGCATCTTTCCGAAGGCCAGGTCCAGCTCATCGTGAAAGACGGTAATCTCATCCTGTGGGATTTTATAGAAACGCGCTGCCTGCTGCACGCTGTCACCAGACAGGTTCATGTAGGTCAGCGGCTTGAGCAGAAGAACCTTCTGCCGCCCGACCATGCCTTCCGCCGTTTCCCCACGGAAGCGCTTGCGCCACGGGCCGAACCCATGGCGCGCGGCGATCGCATCGACCGCCATGAAGCCGATATTGTGCCGGTTGCGGCTCATTGATGCGCCCGGATTACCGAGTCCGACCCAGAGCTTCACAACCGCAATACCCCTTACTTGGCTTCAGCTGCTTCCTCAGAAGCCTCTTCCGGCTCCTCGTCAACCGTCGGCGGAGCGATGGAGGCAATCACGAAGTTGGGGATATGCAGGGTCGGTGTGGAGTGCTCCGTCCCCTGGAGGTCGTCCCAACGCACGTTGTCGTTGATGTCCAGCTTGCTGAGGTCAACCGTGAAGTGCTCAGGGATGTTCTCGACCGGAACTTCCACGTCAACGGAGTGACGGGCAATGTTCAGCACGCCGCCACGCTTGATGCCCGGAGCCTCATCTTCACCCGTGAAGGTGATGCCCACCTGAACATGCACGCTCTGGCCAGGAACCAGACGCAGGAAGTCGATATGGATCGGCGCATCGGACACCGGATGGAACTGGATGTCACGGATCAGGGCATGGACCTGCTCACCACCGATGCTGAACTGGTACAGGCGGGACTGCCAAGCACCACGGTGCAGCTCTTTCATGATGATGCGGGGGTCGATGGAGACCAGAGCCGGCTCCTTCTTGCCACCGTACACCACGCCCGGGACCATGCCCTCACGACGTGTTGCGCGCGCTGCCCCCTTACCTGCTTTGGCGCGCTGGGAGATCTCCAGTGTCGTTACTTTCGCCACGTTATACGCTCCTGCGTTCTGAAATTGTCATGCCCAACCGGCCTCCAGGGGTGCCGGATGGTTGCCCCGCCCTAGCGGAAAAAAGCGAAAAAGACAATTTTTTTATCAGTCCAGCCCCGCACGGATGACAGCAATCTGGCGGCCCGTCCGCCCGTCACCATGCACTGTTGCCCGGCGATGGCTGAAAAAACGCTCCTCCGCCAGCGTATCATGGCCTGTCCATTCTGCCTGCACGCCCTCTTCTGCCAGACGGAACAGGCAGAAAGCGGGCAGATCAAACTGATGATGCCCAGCTCTTGCTGCCTGACTGAAAAACCGCTCGCCCTCCGGGTGCCGTTCCAGAACGGCCCGGCGCATGTCCTCACCCACTTCATAGGAGACAGGGCCGATGCAGGGCCCCACCACGGCACGGAGTCCCTCCGCCCCCAGCAGACGCATCTGCCGGACTGTCTCTTCCAGCACACCTCCCACAGCTCCACGCCAACCTGCATGGGCTGCACCAACAATCCGCCCATCGTCCGACGACAGCAGCACAGGGGCACAATCCGCCGTGGCTACGCCCAGGGCAATCTCCGGGCAGTCCGTCACCAGCGCATCACCCGCCGGAAGGGCCTCGTGGCCCTGCGTATGAGACCAGACCTCATCAACCTGGCGCAGCACATGCACATCCGCTCCGTGAACCTGCCGGAGCGCAGCAAACCGCTCCAGCTCCACACCCACGACAGCCGCCATCCGCCGCCTGTTCTCCTGCACGTTGTCCAGCCGGTCCTGCGTCCCCAACCCGCCATTGAGGGTATCATAGGGAGCCACAGACACGCCCCCCTCCCGGGTAAAGAAGCCATGCCGGACAGGCAGAAGCGGCGACCGTAAGAAGACAGGCTGTGTCATTCTGCAATCCAGTCCGTCTGCCGGGCGGGACGGCTGAAGGCATGAACCATCAGGCCAATCCCGGCCAGTGCCATGGGCAGGCACAGGAGCTGCCCCATCGTGATTCCCCCAGCCAGAAAGCCGATATTGTCATCCGGCTGGCGGAACAGCTCACAGAAGGCCCGGGCACAGGCATAGCCAAACAGGAACAGTCCGGACAGGAACCCGGCCCGTGCCCGCAAGGCTGGGCGGCTGACAGCCAGCAGCATCACGACCAGCAGCAGGACACCCTCCGTCAGGGCTTCATAAAGTTCGGACGGATGCCGTGGCTCCGGCCCGACAGCGGGAAAGATCATGGCCCACGGCACGGCACTCGCCACTGGCCGTCCCCAGAGTTCCCCGTTGATGAAATTGGCACACCGCCCCAGAGCCAGCCCGATGGGCACCACCACGACGATCCGGTCTGCAAAGGCCAGAAAGTTCAGGCCCCGCCGCCATGTGAACAGGGCCAGTGCAATGATGACCCCTGCCGCTCCCCCATGAAAGGACATGCCGCCCTTCCATGTGGCGAAGATTTCCAGAGGATGGGACAGAAAGAAAAGCGGCCGGTAGAACAGGACATAACCCAGCCGCCCCCCCAGCAGCACACCCAGCACCGCATAGGCAAGGAAATCATCCACGGCTACCTTCGTTGCCACCTTCGGCCCAAGCTGGACCAGCCTGCGGGCCAGGGGCAGGGCAATGATGAAAGCCAGAATATAAGCCAGAGCATACCAGCGCACCACCAGCGGCCCGATCTGGAAAGCAACGGGGTCCAGCCCCGGGAAGATAAGCGGATGTGTCACAGATACGGCCTTCCTGATGCCAGATACCCCTTGATGTAATGGCTGATCCCGTCCTCCGGTGTTGTGAAAGGAGCCGTATATCCAGCCGCCCGCAGTGCCCTCATGTCAGCCTGCGTGAAGGACTGGTACTGCCCCCTCAGGCTCTCTGGCATCGGAACATAATCGATCTCTGCTGCCCGTCCCGCCGCAGCACAGACAGCCCGGGCCAGAGCCTCGTATGTACAGGCCTGTCCTGTCCCGCAATTGAACAGCCCGCTGACGGCAGGGTGTTCCAACAGCCAGAGCAGGACATTCACCACGTCCCCGATCCAGATGAAATCACGCTTCTGCTGCCCATCCGCAATATCCGTCCGGTCGGACTGGAACAGACGGATGGGATTACCGGCCATCAACTCATCATATTTTACCTTGATGACCGAAATCATCCGCCCCTTGTGATACTCATTAGGGCCATAAACATTGAAGAACTTCAGACCGGCCCATTGTGGTGGGGTCGGTTCCCCAGCCTCTACCGTCCGCTTCACCCAGAGGTCGAACGCCTGTTTGGACCAGCCATAAAGATTGAGCGGCTGCAATCCCTCGATGCTGTCCAACCCGTCTGCAAACAGCTCTGGCCGGTCTGCCGCCCCATAGGTTGCTGCCGAAGAAGCATAAAGGAACGGCACCTCATGCTCCACACACCACCGCCAGAGCTGCTGGGACAGGGTGACATTGCTCTGCCAGACCAGGTCTCCATCCCGGGCCGTCGTTTCACTGATGGCCCCCAGGTGGATGACGGCCTCCACCCCTCTCACCGTTGCCAGAAAAGCGGAAAATTCATGGGGGGGAATGATCTGGTGGGGAGGATGGCTGGCAAGATTGTGCCACTTCCCCTGATCATGCAGATAATCCACAATGACAGTCCGCCGCCCCTGCCGGAACAGGGCCTGCTGCACGCATGAACCAATAAATCCGGCTCCGCCGGTGACGATAATCATTCTTCCTGTATAGTCTGGCCAGATGCGGCTTCCAACAGAAAGAACGCAGAAACAGGGATGACGGTTGACAGACCGGCTTCCTGTTCTGAAAGAGTCGTGGCGGAAAAGACGGTCCGTTTTCAATGCTGAATGTCCAGGAGTAGCACCATGGTCTCTCGCCCCCGTTTTCTCGATGATCTGACCGGCCTTGCCGGAACGGCGTTTTCTGCCGCATCCGGCCTGCGGGAGGAGGTCCATACGCTGATCCGCAGCCAGATCAACGAGATGCTGTTCTCCCTCAACCTTGTCCGCCGGGACGAATTCGAGGCCGTGCAGGAAATGGCCAGCCGCACCCGGGCCGAGCAGGAACGGACCGAACAGCGCCTCAGGGAGCTCGAAGCACGACTGGACGAGCTGGAACAGGCCCTGACAGCCCCACCCTCACAGCACTGATTTTTCACAGGACATGAACGGAGACTTCCCATCATGACAGCTCCCACCCTTCTTCTCGTCGGTTGCGGCAAAATGGGCGGCGCCCTCATGCGGGGCTGGGTCAACAGCCCGAACCCGCCACGCCTCTTCATCCTGGACAGGAAGCTCCAGGACGCCCCGGCAGGCAGCACCGTCTTCCGTACACCGGAAGAAATCACTACGGACGTGACACCGGACATCATCGTCCTGGCTGTCAAACCAGCCGGTGCGGAAACCGTGCTCAAAGCCCTGCGACAGAGCCTCGGTGCCCGCATGGACAAGGCCGCCCTGCTGTCCGTCATGGCAGGCAAGAACTGTGAAAAGCTGGCTGAATGGTGTGGCCGGGCGGACATGCCCATCATCCGCACCATGCCCAACACACCTTCCAGCGTTGGAGCAGGCAGCACGGGGCTATACGCCTCACCGCATGTCAGCAGGGAACAGAAAGAGCTGGCCATCCGCCTGATGGAGCAGGTTGGTACGGTCGTCCCCGTTCCACATGAGGAAGACCTGCGGTCTGTCATCGCCATTGCCGGCTCTGCTCCCGCCTATGTCTTCCTGCTGGCCGAACTGCTGGAAAAAGCAGGGCAGGACCTGGGGCTGGAACAACAGGCCGCCCGTACGCTGGTCCGCAGCATGATCTACGGTGTGGGCAAGATGCTGCATGAACTGCCGGACGATGCCGAAACCCTGCGCAGGAACGTTACCAGCCCCAACGGGACAACGGCCGCAGCCCTGAATGTCTTCATGGCTGAAGAAAACTGGCCCCGCCTGATCCCGCTGGCAGCCGAAGCCGCCATCAAACGGTCCCGTGAGCTGGATGACTGACATCGGATGCAGGCAGACACCACTCTGCCTGCATCACCATAGCCGCACGGACAGGGAAAACCATCATGACTCTTGACCATCACGACCCGCTTTTCGACAGGACCATGATTGAGGCCACCCTCCAGCTCGCCCAGAGCCATGGCTGGCAGCGTGTCTCTCTTGTTGATGCTTCACGTGAAGCGGGGCTACCCCTCCAGCAGGTCCGGCAGCGTTTCCCGTTCAAGTCCATGATTCTGATCCGGCTGAACAGCCAGATTGATGATGCCGCACTCTGCGGGGAAAGTTACGGTGCGACTGTTCGTGAACGGCTGTTTGATCTGCTCATGCGGCGTTTTGATGCCATGCAGGATTACCGCTCCGGCATCTGCGCCATCATGCACACCCTCCCCCGAGACCCTGCCCTGGCAGCGCTTCTCGCCGGAACCACGATGGAAAGCCTGCGCTGGGTCGCTGATGCCGCAGCACTGGACCGTCACGGCCTTGGTGGCATGATCCGCCTCAACAGCCTGCTGGCCATATGGTCCAGAACGCTGGCACGCTGGGAGAAAGACTCAACCCCAGACCTTGCCGATACGATGCAGGTGTTGGACAGCACGCTCGCCCGTGCCGAACGGATGGGCCTGTTGAAGGAATCTTCCGCCTCTGGGCAGGCTGACATGGTTACAGAAGAGGGTGGACTGCCCGACCATGTTGCCCCTGAGGAAAACCGTAACAACAACGTGTTGGACTGATCCCTCCTACAAAAAATGGCGGCCCTCTCTTTACCCTTCTGGCCGTTCGGGATAAGAGAAGGGTCTGCGTTGGGGCGTAGCCAAGCGGTAAGGCAGCGGATTTTGATTCCGCCATGCGGAGGTTCGAATCCTCCCGCCCCAGCCAGTATTTCATCCCTGAAAATCAGAGCATAAAAAAACGCCGCTCCCTCTTCGGAAACGGCGTTTCATCCGTAGCTGCACTCAGATGCTGTCTGCCCTCCCTGACGAAAGGGCAGACACCCCATCAGAACTTCTGGAAGTCCTTCGGGTGAAGCTGGTTCTGATCAAGGAAGGTGATCTGGCCCTGATCATTCGGCAGCTCGATGGTCGTGTTGCCACCCTTGACGGTCTGATGCTCAAGCATCTGGCCGATCTGCTCGTCCGTCGCCTTGAGGCCAACCTTGTTGCCCGCAGCCTTGCCAAAGTCGGTAATCGTGTAATGACCGCCCTTGTTGTTCAGGAACTGGAAGAGATTGGCAGACCCGCTGCCACCACTCAACGTAGCACCGGCATCAGTGCCACCACTGACCGTATTGTGCACGGTGATCGTGTCGGACGCTGTACCACCCTTGATGGTATCACCAATTCCGGCAAAAGCCTGAAGAGACTGATGGGACTTGGATGCATCAAACAGGATGTTGTCCGGATGCAGGGCATCACTCTGATGATCCGTCTTGAAGACGCTCTGACCAGCACTTCCTTGGCGGGCATAGTGATAGACACTATTGGCCGTCCCGAAGATGGTCGCATTGTTACCAACAGAGTGGGTACCGGCCCCCACACCACCAAGGAAGCTCAGCGTTCCACCAAGGGAAAGCCGCGTCCCATCCCCGGCAGCGGAGATAGTATCCTGACCACCCAGCACAGTTGCCTGCGGCAGACTGGTCGCATCATTCCCCATGCGGAAATCAATTGAACCATTACCCACGACATCAGACGGGGCCAGCGGCGTGCCATCACCAGAGCCTGAAGAAGACACCAGAGATGCAAAGGAGGTTGAAAACAGTCTGTTCAGGTCCTCTGCCCCCTGCGTGGGGATGCTTACAGGATACTGATGCTGCTGCCCTCCCGGGACGGTTACAATAGCCACGAAACTTCACCTCAATGCAGCGTTGTCACACTCAACTGGGCCAACAGGAAGAACTGCCGCCACAAACGGAACGACCGGCCCTTCTCACCTCCCCCTTGAGCTCTGAGGGTCAACATTTTTCATGGCCTCCTCGGGTTCAAATTAAGGAATATCTGTGACACCCCCCTCAAAACCCTACGCTTCAGCACGAATTCAGGAGCTGCCTGACAAGGACTCTCTTTTCACTCATGAGTAGTAAACATCTGGCTTCTGAATTACAACAGATTTATTTATTTTTGATTAAACAAATCGCCCATCAGGTGCAAACCGCACGACGCCTTCCATGAGAATCGCATGGAAGGCGTCCATCAACTGCCGAGACTACGAATCTGGATTTGCGGAACAGCCAGCCTTACTGCAACCGGGACTCGAGCCGCTCCAGAGCAGCCAGCCAGAGCGTGGCTGTCCCATCAGATGGCGCCCGCCAGTCCCCACGGGGGGAAAGACTCCCCCCAGCCACCACTTTCGGCCCATTGGGCATGGCCGACCTCTTGAACTGGCTGGTTGCAAAAAAACGCCGCATGAACAGGCGCATCCAGTGAATGATGGCCGGCAGGTCATAGGCGACCCGGTCCTGCTGCGGATAGTTCAGGGGCCAATCGCCCCTTCCCGCATCCCGCCATGCATGAAACTGGAGAAACGCTATCTTTTCAGGCGGGAAGCCATACCGCAGCACATGATAGAGAGTGAAATCCTGCAAGGGATACGGGCCTATCATCTGTTGGGTACTCTGCACCCCCTGCCCCTGATCGGGCACCAGCTCCGGTGAAATCTCTGCCGAGACAATCTTCTCCAGAACAGTACGGACCGATGCCGAGAAGCTTCCATCATGCCCCACGGCCCAGCGTATGACATGCTGGATGAGTGTCTTTGGCAACCCGGCATTGACATTGTAATGCGCCATCTGGTCCCCGACGCCATAGGTGCACCAGCCCAGCGCCAGCTCGGACATGTCTCCCGTACCGATCACCAGTCCCTGATGATGGTTGGCCAGACGGAAAAGGAAATCCGTCCGCAAACCTGCCTGCACATTCTCAAAGGTCACATCATGGACAGGCTCCCCACGCCCATAGGGATGGTCGATGGCCACCAGCATGGCTTTCGCCGTGGGGCGGATGTCCAGCTCCCCGGCGCTGACACCAAGGCTCTCCATCAACCCATGGGCCATGGCAAGGGATGCACTGCCCGTCGCAAAGCCCGGCATGGTTCTGGCCAGAATGCGGCTCCGCTCCCAGCCAAGGCAATCCGCCGCCTTGACCGCCACCAGAAGGGCCAAAGCACTGTCCAGTCCGCCCGACACGCCAATGACCATGGTCCGGGCATGAGCTGCCTTCAGCCGCTGGCACAGCGCCTGAACCTGAATGTTCCACGCTTCCCGGCAATCCTGCTCGCACTGCTCCGGGCGGGAGGGCACGAAAGGAAAACGGGGCACATCCCTCATCAGCCCACGGTCCTTCACCTCCGGTGCCAGAGTGAAACGGACATGACGGAGTCCATCATCATCGGCCGGGACGAAATAGCCCATCTGAAGCCGTTCCTGCCGCAACCTGTCGAGATCGATATCCGCCATGATCATGGCACCCTGCTGGAGGAAACGCTCCGACCGGGCCAGGCAGTCCCCGGCCTCATGGATGAGAAGCTGGCCATCCCAGGCCAGATCAGTCGTGGATTCGCCCTCGCTGGCTGCTGCATAAAGATAGGCGCTGACGGTCCGCATGGACTGTGCCCGGCAGAGCAGGGTTCTGTGCTCTGCCCGTCCAACCGTCACCGGCGAGGCTGAAAGATTGGCCAGCACCGTGGCCCCGGCCACAGCCAGGGCTCCGCTGGGAGGCTGGGGAGCCCAGAGGTCCTCACATATTTCCACCCCCAGCACCAGACCGGAAACATCCTCTGCTTCAAACAGGATGTCCGTCCCAAATGGCACGGCACGCCCTCCCAGCATGATGGTTCCGGAGCAGCCCTGACCACTGGTGAAATGCCGGGGTTCATAAAACTCCCGGTACCGGGGCAGCATCGTTTTGGGGACAATGCCGAGAATCCGTCCCCGGTGGAAAATGGCCGCACAGTTGTACAGGGCATCTCCCCGCCGAACGGGCAGACCAACGATGCCAACCGTCATGCATCCTGCCGTCGCCTCAACCAGAGCCAGCAGAGCTTCCAGCGCCCCATCCAGCACCACCTGCTGGAAGAAAAGGTCCTCCAGCGTGTAGCCTGTCAGCCCCAGCTCCGGGAAAACCGCCACGGCAACACCCTGCTCATGGCAGCGCTCCAGCCACTCCTGCACGATCCTCCCATTCTGCCGGGGGTCGCCCAGAGTGATGGGCGTGGTACAGGCCGCAACACGGGCAAAGCCCTGCCGGTAAAGACACAGAAAATCAGCCATGGTCATGGCGGCTTCCTCCCGTTGGAGACTCCTCTCAGCCTGACGGCTCACACATCCAGCCGACCATTCCGCACAAAACGGAACAGACGGTGCGTCTCCATGACAGCCAGACCAAAGACCAGCACGGCATACAGGGCGGAAAGCGTTGTCATGGAAACAGGCAGACCGAAAGGATAATCTGGCAGGTCACAGGGTTTCGTGGGCCGTGCAGGAAGATGGGCCATCCAGTCCGCAAAATCATGCCCTTCCACAAGGCCAACGTGACATTCCGCCGCAGGGCTCGGCCACAACCCATGCTCCACCCCGACATGAAGAACCCCCAGACCGACGCTGACCGCCAGGCAGACCAGCCCGGCCACGGCCGCCCAGCGGGCATAACGGGGGGACAGGACCAGAGCCAGCACACCCAGCCCCAGCAGCACGCGCCAAGGTCCCCGCTCCCAAAGGCACAGCTCACACGGCACCATGTGCAGGAATGTTTCCGCCACGAAAACGATCAGGAACACGAGCAGGGCGGCCAGGACATACAGCCCACCAATATGCCAGACGGCCCTGATCTGCCGCTTGTCGGTAAACAGCATTCTCCTCATCCTCCCAGTCTCATCCATCCAGCCTCAATGCTGGGTGCCCACACCCTGCGCCGGTTGCGGCGGTGGCAATGGAGCCGCCGGTGGCAACAGTGATGTCGGCCCGGATGGGGCAGCTCCCTGCCCACCACTACCACCAGAAGAAGGCGGTGCCAGCACGGTCGGCCCCCGTCCTTCATCCGCCTCCACATGCGAGGCAATGGCCATGGGCAGCTGCGGCTGCACAGGCGCTGGCAACGGCCCAACCATGGGGTCTACCCTGTCCCCATCACAGGACACGACCTGCACATCATACAGGGCACCTGCATACGCTCCCAGGGCCGGATCGTCCGTGAACATCCATCCCTCGAAGGGCGGACTGCCGGATTCCTGTTTCTCTTCAATCTTCAGCAGGATGGCCGTCTGCGCCGGGAGACCATCCGGCCTCTGAAGGCACCGCTCCAGCCGGAGGGACAGAGGCCCATAAACAGCATCATCCCCCACATGCAGCGGTACGAGTTCCACGTGGGAATCCAGGCGCCGCATGATCCGCAGCACGGCTCCATTGCGCCCCTGCCACGCCGTGGCCGGATAAACAGCCGGAGCGGCCACACCCCGGACTCCTTCCGCCCGCAGGTTCTCCGACACCGTGGCCAGCAGCCCCGCCAGACAGGACAGGGCCAGAACTGTCTTCCTGATCCTCACTCCGCACCTTCCTTTTCCACCACCTCGACGACACCACTTTCCACCATCACATCGGCCAGAAGCCGCTCCATGCGGTGCCGCAGAAAGACAGGCCCGACCTCCATGAGCAAAGCATCGGCGCAGGCATCGCGCAGCACCTGCCTCAGTTCCACTTCATTGTCCCGCAGGACACGCAGCTTTCCCGTGCAGCTTATGGGCTGCCCCTCCCTGTCCAGCCAGGTCTGCTCATCAGAGGCGTGGCTCACGGTGATGTCTGCCCTGCACCAGGCGCCGGCTCCGGAACGGTCGCAGAAGCGGCGGCCGGCTGCGCTGCCGGAGCAGCCTTCTTCTGAAGGGAGTCCGTGACCGAAAAAATGAACTTGCTCAGCAGCTGCTCAAGGCTGATGGCCCCCTGCGTTTCACCAATGGTCCCGTCAGGCGCCAGCATGGCCGTATCGCCACCCGGCGTCAGCGCCACATATTTCCCGCCAAGAAGGGAATCCGACGTGATGATGGCCCCGCTATCCACTGGCAGGTGTATGTCAGAAGCAACGGAAAAAACGACATTGGCCTGGAAGGTGTGTGGGTCCACCTGCATGCTCCGCACATGCCCGACAGTTACGCCTGCCAGCCGGACATCCGAGCCCACACTCAGCCCGTCAACATGGCCAAAGGCCGCATGAAGGGGATAGCCACTGTCCTGCGGATGCTGCCGCCCGACAAGAGCCAGCACGACAAGCACCACCAGTGCAGCAGCCGCCACCAGCCCGACCAGCAATTCCATCCGCTCCCGGCCAGCCCGCCTTGCTGCGATATATCCGGCATTGTCCGAAGCCATGAACACATCCTCATTCAAGCATTGTTGACCCATCATGCAGTCACGCCGTACCGCTCTAGCGGACTCAGCCCTTCACGTCCAACATCCTGCATGATGGACGCCATTTTTTCTTTTTCCTCCCAAGGCTGGCAGTTATCCCCCATATCCCCATTTTTCTGCCCGCTTATGCCCGTTTTCCCCCTGCGGTCATGGTTTCATCATTCCCCCTTCAGTACTAGACTCGTCAGCATGAAAGCGCATCTTCACTGGAATGGCGTTCACATGAGAACGCTTCAGACGAGCATCGACCCCGACAGCACAGCCCTGCGTGCGGTCACCCTTCCTTCTGTCTGGAGTGATGACGCCGCCCAGGCGCTTGTCCAGCTGGCCCCGGCAGAAGGTGGGCCTGTCCGCCTTGCCAGTGAATCCGCCCGCTGGGTGGAGATGATCGACACCACCCCCCACCTGCCACACAGCCCACAGGATGCTCCGCCGGTCGGCCGTGGCCTGTCCTGCCTGCTTCTGATGCAGCAGATGGCACCCAACGCAGCTCTCTGGCGCAATGAGCCGGACGGGCAGCCCGGCTTCATCATCCGGCTTTCCGGTTTCGTGCAGGATGGCATTTTCGCCACGGAACATTTCGCAGCCTGCCTGAAGCTGGCCTGCGACAGCCTGCGTCGGCTGGATGCCGCACGGCGCCCCTACCGCAGCGGCGACCTTCCGCTTTTTGATGACCCTGCCCCCCGTGGCGACAGTGACGGTCCCGCCGGCATTGTCCTGCTGACAGACCTGGACGCCTGCCTGGCGGGCCTCGGGCTGGATTATGACAGTGACGAAGGCCGGGCCATTGCCACAGCCATCACCCGTTTCACACGGCTTGTTGCCCACGCCGGTACTGCAACGCCGGAAAAAGCCTTCTCCTGCCCGCAGGCACCAGACCTGGAGCAGGCCAGCATTGCCATCAGCGCCGCCACACAGTCCCTGTCCGGCCTTGCCACGATCGAGACCGGGTTCTCCTCCCCCGGGCCGGTCGATGCCCTGCTGGATGTGGAATCCTGCGGGCTCGGCCCAATTTTCTCGCTGGTCAACAGTCAGGGTGGGCTGCGTCCTTCCACTCTGGAGCGTCTGGCCCACAAGGGCCTCTCACCGGAAGCCGCCCTCGCCCTGACACTGGACGGACAAACACCCCTCCAGCCAGCTGGTGCCAAGGCACACGCCCTGATGCATGACGCTGTCCTGCCCTTCTGCGACCATCTGCCGGCCCTGCCCGAGCCGGAAACGGACGACCTCAAGGAGAAGCTGGGCCGTGGCGTCCGTCGTCCCCTGCCCATGCGTCAGGGAGGCTTCAGCCAGCGGACCTCCATTGGCGGGCACCGTCTCTTCATGCGGACCGGTGAATTTGAAGATGGCAGTCTGGCATCCCTGTCCCTCACCCCTCCTCGGGAAAGCCCCATGGCCCGTGGGCTGATGGAATGTTTCAGCCAGGCCGTCAGCATCGGCCTCCAGTTCGGCGTGCCGCTGGAGGTGTTTGTCGAGCAGTTCGCCTATTCCCGCTTCGGAGCCTGCGGCACGGTGGAAGGGGACGAAATGGCCAGCTATGCGACATCCATGCTGGATTATGCCTTCCGCGCCCTTTCGGAGGCCTATCTGGGCCAGCGCATGCCTGATGCCCCTGCCGAGTCCGGCGAAAAACAGCATGAAGCCCCCATGCTGCCCTTTGGGCCGGAGCAGGACGGTCCATCCTCCCGCCCCCGGAACAGGAAGCTGCGCCTCGTCGGCTGAGGCGCCATGCCAGAAATGCAGGGCGGGAAATCATTGACAGTGACGGAACAGCCTGTCTAGCTAGACCTGTCCAGCACGGGCTTCCTTTCCGATGGCGCTACGCCACGAAAGGAACGGAGCGCTGCCCCGCCAGATACGGCGGGGAGTTATGGGGGATCGCGCATGATCGATCACGATACAGCCAGACGTGAGCCGTTCGATGACCGTCTCGCCCGGCTGGAGCAGAAGGTGGCTCCCCGGACCGGGAAAGCGAAGCCGTCAGCCCTCTCAGAACAGTCCTCCCTCGGCATGGCCTTCCGCATCGCCAGTGACATGATTGCCGGTATTGCTGTTGGTCTGGGCATTGGCTATGAGCTTGACCGATGGACAGGATACAGGCCTGTGTTTATAATTGTGTTCGCCATGCTTGGCATGGGAGCCGGCCTGCGGAATGTCTGGCGTGTTGTGAATGTGATGGATGTCCCCGAAAGTGGGACGCAGAAAAACGGGAGAAGCCAGCGTGGCCAGCGGATCGACGATTGACGCGCTCGGGCAGTTTGAGCTGCATCCGATTTTTGGTTCTTTTGGTGAGGCCCTGTGCCTCTCCCAGGCCCCGCTGTACATGGTCATCAGTGTGGCTGTCGTGCTGGCGTTCCTCTATCTCGGCATGAAGCCGAAGGCTGTTGTGCCCGGTCGTCTCCAGGCTGCGGCGGAGGTCAGTTACGAGTTCGTGCACGGCCTGGCTGTCGATACCATCGGTGAGAAGGGCACGGCCTTCTTTCCCTTCGTCTTTGCCCTGTTTTTCTTCATCCTGGCCGGCAACTATATCGGTCTGCTGCCATTCTCCTATACATTCACCAGCCACATCGCCGTGACCTTCGCCCTAGCGATCACGGTATTCATTCTCTGCATCCTGACCTCGCTGCGGTTCCAGGGCATCGCCTTCCTGAAACATTTCATGCCGGAGGGGGCTCCGGTGGCCCTGTGCCCCATCCTGATCCCCATCGAGATTCTTTCCTACATCTCCCGCCCCATCAGCCTGTCCATCCGTCTGTTTGCCAACATGGTGGCCGGGCATGTGCTGCTGGAAGTCTTCGCAAGTTTCACGATCATGCTTGCCGGTCTCGGAGTTGTCGGCGATGTGCTGGCTGTCACTCCGCTTGTGCTCAACATCGCACTGACGGCACTTGAGCTGCTGGTAGGGCTGCTACAGGCCTATGTCTTTGCCATCCTTACCTGCATTTACCTGCGTGAGGCTGTCGATCACTGAGTGACCGATACCTCCACGTGTTTTCCTTCGCCCTGTCTTAAAGGAACCTGAACCATGGATCTTCTTCATCCCGCCCGTGAGATTGGTGCTGGTCTTGCCGTGATTGCTCTCGCCGGTGTCGGTGCTGGTATCGGCAACATCTTTGCCGCCCTGGTGAACTCCATCGCCCGCAACCCGGCTTCCCGCCCGCATGTGTTCGGTCTGGGCATGCTTGGCTTCGCCCTGACGGAGGCCATTGCCCTCTTCGCCCTGCTGATTGCCTTCCTTATTCTCTTCGTCTGAGGGCAGGACCCATGCGCCTTACGCCTCGTTTCCTCCTGTCTGCCGCCGCCCCCCTTGCGGCCTTACCGGGCCGGGCCGTGGCGGAAGGCATGCCCCAGCTCCACTTCAAGGATCCCCTGTTGCAGGGGCAGGTGGTCTGGGGTGCCATCATTTTCATCGTCTTCTACCTGCTTCTGAGCCGTTCCGCCCTGCCTAAGGTGGCGGATGTGATCAAGGCCCGTGAAGTCCGCGTCCGGAACGATCTGGACGTTGCCCGCCGCGCCCGCAAGGATGCCGACCAGGCACAGAAGGAACTCTGCGAGGCCCGCGAGAAAGCCATGGAAGAGGCCCGCGCCACCATCCAGGGCATCCGCGATACGGCCAAGGAGAAAATCCGGGTTCAGGCAGAAGAAACAGCAGCCCGCCTGGAAGCAGAGATCAAGAAGGCTGAAGCGCAGATTGCTCTGTCCCGCAGCAATGCGCTGGGCAGCATCAATGAGATCGCATCCAGCACTGCTACGGTTCTGACAGAGCGCCTTGTTGGCACAGCCGACCAGCAGGCCATTGCCGCTGCTGTTGAACACGCCCATGCTGCGAGGAGCTAAGCATGTTTCATGAACCCCGCTTCTGGACAGCACTTGCTTTTGTCCTGTTCTTCGTCATCTTCGGTCGCAAGATATGGGCTGTTGTCACATCCAAGCTGGATGACCGGGCTGATGAGGTCCGCAAAAATCTGGATGAGGCCACACGTCTCCGCCGTGAGGCCGAGCAGATGCTCGAAGATTCCAGACGTGACCACAAGCAGGCTCAGGAAGAAGCTCAGGCACTGATTGCCAAGTCCAATGCTGAGGCCCAGCAGCTGCGTGCCCAGGCCGAAAGTGATGCGGCAGAGATTGTTGCCCGCCACGAAAAAATGGCCCGTGAGCGTATTGAGGCTGCCGAAAAAATCGCCCTGCGCGACATCCGCCGTGAGGCGGCCGCCTTGGCCCTGGCAGCTACAAAGGACGTTCTTGGTAAAAAGCTGGCTGAAGACCCCGACCTTGCCAACAGGCTCATCAATGATGGCCTGAAAGCACTCCCGCAAGCCTTTGGTGACAAAGCTGCGTAAGACATCATGACAGCCAGTGAGATGACCAGTCCCTTGCTGGCTGTCGTGATTACCGTCCTCAATGAGGGCGAGAATATCCTTCCCGTCTGTACGGAAATCCGCACGGCTCTTGAGAGCCTGCCACCGGCAGAGATCATCTTCGTGGATGATGGCAGTACGGACGACACCCTCCAGAAATTGCAGGAAGCCCGCAGCACTATCCTGCCCGGGTTGCGTATTCTGTCCCATCCCTCCTGTCTGGGTAAATCTACGGCCCTGCGCACGGCCATCAGGGCCGCCCGTGCCCCATGGATCGCCACAATGGATGGAGACGGACAGGACGACCCTGCCTTCATCAGAACAATGGTCGAAGCCGCATGGGACCATGGTGAAGGGGCTGTCGGCCCTCTGGTTGTTGGCGTCCGCCGCAAGCGTCAGGACAGGCTCTCCCGCAGGTTTGCCACCCGTTTCGCCAATGGTCTGCGCCAGCATCTGCTCAAGGATGACTGCCCTGATACGGGCGGGCCGCTCAAGCTCTTCCCACGCGACCTGTTCCTCTCCCTGCCCCAGTTTGAAGGGCTGCACCGTTTCATCCCCGCCTTGATGAAAAGCTACGGCGCCCCCCTCATCTGCATCGAGACACGACACAGGGCCAGGCTTCATGGCCATTCCAAATATACCAATCTGCACCGGGCTCTCGTGGGGGTGCGTGACATGCTGGGGGTTCTCTGGCTACAGAACCGCACCCGTCGGCCACCACCACTGAACGAACTGTAAGACAGCAGCCTTTCTCCCCGCCCGGCACCGGACGACCCTTCTGACGATCCGGGCATCATGCCCGTTCATCCAGTGCGAACCGGAGTTTTCATGCCTCCAAAATTCCGTCATTACGCTCTGCTTGCCGTTCTGGCGTTTCTGGCTGCCTTGCCGGGGCGCATGAGCCTGCCCCCGCTGGACAGGGATGAACCACGCTACATGCAGGCCACAGCCCAGATGCTCTCTTCTGGCAATTTCCTGGACATACGCTTCCAGGACCAACCCCGCTATCTGCAACCAGCAGGCATCTACTGGCTGGAAGCCGGAGCGGTAAAGACCTCCGAGATCATCACACAGGATGAAACACTACGCCATGAAAGCTGGCCCTACCGTATCCCCAGCCTTCTGGCATCAATCTGCAGCATCCTCCTGACAGCCTGGATCGGAACCCGTCTGTTCGGATTTTCTACAGGCCTGCTGGCGGCAGGCCTGCTCATGGTGGCACCGCTATTTGCCGCAGAGAGCCGGATGGCCACCATCGACAGCACCCTGCTGCTGGATATTCTGTGCCTTCAGGCCCTGCTGCTCTGCCATTTCACCGACATGCAGAAGGGCAGAACGACACCATGCCGTTCCAGCATCCTCTACTGGAGCGCTCTCGGGGTAGGGATGATGCTGAAAGGCCCCATTGTTCTCATCCCCGCCCTGGGCACCCTGATCTCACTCTCCATCTGTCTGCGCAGTACGGCACTCATCCGACAGTTGCGGGCCGGGTGGGGCTGGCTGCTCAGCGTACTCACCGTCCTTCCCTGGTGTCTTGGCATTGCTCTGGTCAGTCATGGTGAGTTCTTCCGCCGTGCCGTAGGCCACAATCTGCTTGGCAAAATTGCCCACCCGCAGGAAACACACGGCTTCCCCCCCGGCTATTATCTCCTCCTGTTCCTGCTCGCTTTCTGGCCAGGGGCTCTGGCAGCCATACGCTCTCTCCCAGCCCTCTGGCAGCGACGTGCCAAACCAGAGACCCTGTTTCTTCTCTGCTGGATCATCCCACACTGGCTCATCTTTGAGTGTCTGGCCACCAAGCTCCCTCATTATGTCCTGCCAACCTACCCGGCCATTGCCATTCTGGTGGCTGCCAGCCTGACGGTCTGGCCCCTCGTACCGCTACGTTCTCTCTGGATGAAACTGGGGGTGTCCCTCTACGCCCTCACTTGGGGATTGGCCGGACTCCTCTTCTGCCTGGCCGGGCCAGTCCTGCTCTACAGGATGGAAGGCCACCTCTTTGCGGATGCGCTCATACCTGCCCTGGGCAGCCTGCCACTCCTTCTGGCAGGCCTCCGGCTCATCTGGAAACAGAACTGGTCCGGCGGGGCACTCTGCGCCATGGGTGCCGCCCTGCTGACCGAAACGGGCATCTTCCTCTGCGTCATTCCCCATCTGACCAGCATCCAGCTTGCTCCCCGCATTGCCGAGAGCTTCCGGGAGCTCCGCCCCTGTCCCGACAGCGCCCTGATTTCCCCCTCCTACAGGGAACCCAGCCTTGTCTTCCTTACCGGGGGCCGGGCCAGACTGCTGCCACCATCGCAAGCAGCCCATGAACTGCATGACCACGCACGCTGCGATCTGGCTCTCCTGGACAGGAAGGATGACCCAGCCTTCCAGCAGGAACTGGCCCGCCTTGGCACGGAGAGCATTCTGTATGACCAGTTTGACGGACTGAATTACTCCAACGGTCACAGGCTTCATCTGCGGCTCTATGCCAGCAGTGAAAAACCCACCCGCTGAAAAGGAAACTCATGCCTTGACCTGATGGCAGCCCTGAAGAGAAGCGGCTCGCTTTCATTAAAAAACTGACATAGAATGAACGGACAGAATATTTTGTGGGCAGGGCCATGTTGCAGAATTTCACTTCCCCCGTGCCTGTGGCAGGGCATACCGTCTCCTCATGACACAACAGGCTGTTCCCTCCCCCACCAAAGACAGCACCCCGCCTTCATGGTCCATTGACGATACGGCCAACGGGCTGTCCCTGACCATCCGGGGGGACTGGAAGGCCCTGCAGGATGATGTGGTGCAGTTCCCGGCAACTGCTCTCACCTCCTCCCACCCAGGGAGCGGGAAGACATTGTCCATCAACCCGGACGGACTGGGCAGCTGGGATTCCTGCTTCATCATGTTCCTGTGGACCGTCAAGCAGGCCGCCTGCCAGGCCTCCCTGACATTTGATGATCACGCCCTGCCGTCTTCCGCCCAGCGCCTTCTGGCTCTTCTGCCAGAAAAAGTGGAACACCCCCCCCCCCACCAGCAGGACCGGGAAAGCTTCTTTGCCCGTGTTGGCGGAAAGACGCTGGACATCCTGCATGAGACAGCCACATCCAGCGCCCTGCTGCTGGAAGTCATGCGAGGAGCTGTCGGGACGCTGCGTGGCAAAAACTCCATGCGTCTCAAGGACCTGCTTGTGGATGTCTGGAATGCTGGCCCCTCGGCACTGCTCATCGTCAGCATTGTCAATTTTCTGATCGGGGCCATCCTGGCCTTCGTGGGGCTGCTGGAATTACGTAAATTCGCAGCTGAAATCTATGTGACCAATCTGGTGGGCATTGCCTCCGCCCGTGAAATCTCCGCCATCATGACAGCCATCATCATGGCCGGACGTACGGGCGGAGCCTATGCAGCCCGCATCTCCACCATGCAGGGCAATGAAGAGATTGACGCTCTTCAGGTGACTGGCATCTCCGTGGCGGGCTATATCCTGCTCCCCTCCATTCTCTCGCTGATCCTCATGATGCCGCTGCTGTATCTCTATGGCACGCTGGTCTCGATTTTCGGCGGTTTTGTCGTCTCCATGACCATGATGGACATTTCTCCCACCGGATACTGGCTCTCCACCTTCAACGGCGTGGAACTGAGCCAGTTTGCCTTCGGGTTCATCAAGGCACTCTTTTTTGCTGGCTTCATCGCTCTGGCTGCCTGCCGGATCGGCCTGAAAGCCGGCCGCAGTGCTGCGGATGTCGGCATTGCCGCCACACGGGCTGTCGTCATCGGGATTGTCGGGGTCATCGCTCTGGATGCCGTTTTTGCCGTCCTCGCCAACGCCGCTGGAATCTGATGATGTCTGATAGAGAAACTCTCATTTCCGTCCGTGATCTGCAACTCTCTTTCGGGCCCAAGATCATCCAGCAGAATGTGTCATTCGACCTGAAAAAAGGCTCCATCTTTGCTGTCATGGGGGGCTCCGGCTGCGGCAAAAGCACCCTGCTGAGGAGCATGATCGGTCTTCTGCGCCCCACGGCAGGGCACATCATGGTGGGTGGGGAGAATTACTGGGAGCAGGATGACGCCCACCGCACGGCCATCAACCGCCGTTATGGCGTTCTCTTCCAGAGTGGTGCGCTGTGGAGCTCCATGACCGTGGGCGAGAATGTCGCCCTGCCGCTGGAGATGTTCACGGACCTCAAGCCTGATGCCATAGACCATCTCGTCCGCCTGAAACTGGGGCTGGTGGGGATGGAGCATGCCATCGATCTCTTCCCCTACGAGATTTCCGGCGGCATGAAAAAACGGGCTGGACTGGCCCGGGCCATTGCGCTGGAGCCGGACATCCTCTTTTTTGACGAACCCTCCGCCGGGCTGGACCCGATCACCTCCGCCCGGCTGGATGACCTCATCCTCACCCTGCGTGACGGACTTGGGGCTACGATCGTCATTGTCAGCCACGAACTGCCCAGCCTTTTCACCATTGCTGATGATGGCATCTTTCTGGATGCTGTCACGCACAGGCCCATTGCCAGTGGCTCACCCCGTGCCCTGCATGACAGCTGTACCCTCCCGGAGGTGACGGCCTTCATGCACCGCTCTGCTTCCATCCCTTCCCAGACAGAACAGAAGGCCGAACAGCATGTCTGAAACCACCAACAGAAAAACCCAGATCGGCATCTTTGTCGTCCTTGGGGGCGTGCTGCTACTGTTCATCATCATGACATTCGGGCATCTCCGCCTCTTCTCCAAAACACGGGACGTTGCCGTGGTGTTCCAGAACTCCATTGCTGGCCTGTCTGTCGGGGCCCCAGTCAATTTCCGTGGTGTGAAGGTCGGATCCGTCCAGAGCATCACCCTGCATTTCGACCCACAGGACCACAAAGCCTATATCCCGGTCATCATTACTCTGGAGACCGGGCAGATGCATGTTGTCCAGGACGATGCGGGGGGCAAGCAGGTCAATTTCCAGACAATGATTGACAATGGCCTGCGCGCCGGACTGAACCTGCAGAGCCTCGTGACGGGACAATCCAACATCGAACTGGACTTCGACAAATCCGTTCCCGCCACGCTGCATCCCCGCATCACAAAACTGCCGGAGATTCCTGTCCGGCTCTCCACCATGGAGAAGCTGAAAAACACACTGGAGCAGATTCCCATCAAGGATATCAGCCAGCATGCTGATTCCGCCCTGCTATCCGTCACGGAGCTGAGCGAGGGCCTGCGCCATGACCTGCCCGGCCTCATTGCCAGCCTGAAGAGAACATCCGACCAGTCGCAGGAAACCATGCAGGTTGCCACTGCCACCATCAGGGACCTGCATACCCAGCTGGATGGGTCACTGGCAAAACTGGACCGACTGTTTGATACAGGTACCAACCAGCTTGAAATGCGTGGAAAGGATATCCACAGGACACTCCTCTCCGCCACAGCCACATTGGAGGCCCTGCAGGACATTCTCTCCGCCCGTTCCGTGGACCGAGCCAATCTGGATGCTGCGCTGCGGGATATTGCCGCAACGGCTTCCTCTCTCCGTGGGTTCGCCAACGATGTGGAACGCAATCCGCAACTTCTGCTTATGGGACGCCACCCATGATGTTTCCATCACGCCGTACTGTTCTTGCCCTTCTGGGAAGCTGCACCCTGCTTGCAGGCTGTGCATCTCCCCAGCTGCACATCTATACGCTCGGCATTCCTGTCCATACCGATACGAAATCCCTCCAGGTGTCTCCGCAAACAACCATCGTGCAGATCAGCCGGATCATCATGCCGGACTATCTGGACAGCCAGGAGATCATCACCCGTCAGGGGGAGGAAATCCGCCGCAGCCCCAACTCCCGCTGGGCATCCCGCCTGTCCCTTGGCATTACGGACCTGATCACCAACGAAGTGGCTGCCTCCCAGCATGACATCCTGGTGACGGACCAGCCCCTGGCCCAGGCAGCCGACATGCAGATCATGGTTGCCATTTCCGAATTCGATGTGGATGTGAGTGGTCATGCCATACTGAACGCCCATTGGGCCATTGTTCCGCATGATCGCCACAAACCGATGGTCCGCAACATTGCGCATCTCGCTGCCAATGGGCCTGTCAGGACAGATGCCGATACGGCCGCACTGATGCGGAAACTCGTAATACAGCTGGCGGAGCATATCTCCAGATCCATCCCAGCAACACCGTAAAGCAAGACGGCCCCCGGGACTGAAACAGTGAACCAGTCCCAGCCCTCTTCCCCGATGCCATCCCAAGCTGTTTTTCAGGAAAATCGTGGTGGAGCTAAGGGGAGTCGAACCCCTGGCCTCCTCATTGCGAACGAGGCGCTCTCCCAACTGAGCTATAGCCCCACAATCTGCCGTTCAAGACACCATGCACGCCATGAACTGTCAAGTCATGACTGCCCAGCAATTGGTCTCGCCAGCCATGCAGAAGATTGTTACATGTGTGGGTCTGCATCTCCTCACGCCATCAGGAAGGATATCCGCCTGTGCATGCTGCCATCATCTATCTCCAGGTCATCAATCTCCTCATGGTGGTGCTGGATGTTTATACATGGATCATCCTTGCCTACTGCCTTGCCTCCATGGCCATCGGTTTTGGCGTCATAAACCCTCAGACCAACCGCTTCGTGAGTAGCCTTCTTGAGATACTGGCAAGGCTTGTGGAACCCGTTCTGCAACCCATCCGCAATATTCTACCAGACACAGGCATGATGGACTTCTCCCCCCTCATCCTGCTCCTGGCCATTCAGTATGGCATTCCCTTCATCCTGAAGAGCATTTTCAGAATCTTCTTCCTCCCACAGGGCTGAAACGAAAAAAACCCCCGCCTGAAAATCAGGTGGGGGTTTTTCCTGTCCGATGAAGAGCTGATCAGAACACGGCAAACACAGCGGCTTCCGGTGAGATGGACCGGGACGTATTGTGCCCGGCCACCGGCAGGATCACACCGACAATCCCACCAACACTCGACGTCCAGTTATATTCAATCCCAGGCCCGACATTGAAGGCACCGGACCAACCCGTCCGAGAGTTGATGTATTTCTTTGAATAAACATTGTACCCATTGACCGAACTGGATGTAGCCCAGGTATGGTACAGGTCCAGCGCAAACACCCACTTCTTGGTGATACCCAGCTCGACTGAACCACCCTCATTCCCATAGGGACCGGCATGACCACGCCCGGTGAAACCTTTCTCTGTCCCATAACTGGTGATGTTGCGCAGTTTCGTACTGGCCACCGGATGGCGTACCTGCGCCCAAAGACGCACACGCATTGCATGGTCAAAAAACGGCAGGGCAAACTGGCTGTGCACACCATAGCGAAGTGCCCAGACACCCTGGCCAACCCCCTCTGACGCATTGGAAAGGTTCTTGTAATCACCTGTCGGGGTATTCACACCAAAATAAAGCGTGATGGACGGCGTATAATGCGGTGTCAGACGGTACTGGAACTCCACCGGCAGATCATTAAACTTCAGGCCGGAGTGTTTGGTATGATTCCCCCAGCTATAGCTGTATGTCGGCAGCAGATAGATGGACAGATGGTCCGTAATACCATATTTCGCCAGCGAAAACTGGGAAATGGAATGCTGCCCCCCGGCTCCCTTCCGGGTATTGAGATGCCCGTTGGAATCAAACGCACCGGCAGGCAGGCCAGCCGCTACATAAGGCTCCACAGCAATCATGCCCGGGACAGGCAGAGCTGGTGAGGGAGAATAGAGGGACCCCGTATACCACTGCTCCGGCAACGGCTTGGAGGCTGGTTTCTCCGCAATGGACACGACCGGCTTCTGGGCAGCAGCCTCATGGGAAGAAGCCGCAACAGTCGTCCCCGCAGCTGCGCTGGCCGGCTGGGTAGCTTTGCCCGTTTTCTGGGCCGAGCTGTCACCTGCTCCGTTACCGTTACTGGCCGCCACAGCCGTCTCCGCAGCATGCACATCTGCACAGGCACCGAAAGTACCTGCAAAGAGACTGGACAGAAGGGCTGCGTAACGCACGGACGTCTTCATCACGATAAACCATCATCCCATTGTTGTGATGAGAAAACATTACGACAGCAAAAAGATAGTTTGCAATAGAGAAATGAAAAATTATTTATATCTGAAACATATTCCATTTGTTTTATCTATCCGGGACAGCCCCGGGGAAAACCAGACCAATGGTCTGTTTCCAGATAGTCATCAGGACGCTGTCCCTCCAACTGTCAGGCCACTCACCTTCAGCATGGGCTGCCCCACACCAACAGGCACACCCTGCCCGGCCTTGCCACATGTCCCTATGCCCGGGTCCAGCTCCATGGCGGGGCCGATCATGCTGATCTGCTCCATCACCGCTGCTCCACTGCCAATCAGCGTCGCCCCACGCACTGGTGCCGTAACCCGGCCATCTTCAATCAGATAGGCTTCCGAAGCAGCAAACACGAATTTGCCAGAGGTGATATCAACCTGCCCGCCACCAAAATTGCGGGCATACAGGCCCTTCTTCGTGGAGCGGATCATTTCCTCCTCCGAGGCCTGCCCCCCCGCCATGATGGTATTGGTCATGCGCGGCATCGGCGCATGGGCATAGGACTGACGGCGGCCATTCCCTGTTGGCGTTACTGATGTCAGGCGGGCATTCAGCCGGTCCTGCATGTATCCCTGCAATATCCCGTCTTCAATCAGCACGGTCCGGCTGGTGGGAGTTCCCTCATCATCCATGTTCAGGGAGCCACGCCGCTCCGGCAAGGTGCCGTCATCCAGAACAGTCACCCCCGGGGCAGCAATACGCTGGCCCACGCACCCGGAAAAAACAGACGTCCCCTTGCGGTTGAAATCACCCTCAAGCCCGTGCCCGACAGCCTCATGCAACAGAATCCCGGGCCAGCCGGCCCCCAGCACAACCGGCATGTCCCCTGCCGGAGCCGCCACGGCCTCCAGCGTCACCAGGGCCTGCCGCAGGGCCTCTTGTGTCATGGCCTGCCAGCAAGACGGCTCCATAAGGCGGGACAGAGCATACCGCCCTCCCTGTCCGGCACGGCCACTCTCCCGCCGTCCGCCCTGTTCCACCACCACGGAAACATCGAGCCGGACCAGCGGACGGACATCCACCAGCGGCCCTGCATGCCCCTCCTGAAGAAACGCAGGACGCATGATCCGCACGACCTGCCACTGCGTGTTGAGGGTCACATTCACCTGCACGACACGGTGGTCCAACCCTCGCCCATAGGCCTCAATCTCTCCCAGCAACGCCGCACGCTGTGAGAAATCCCCCCCCTCAAGCGGATGTGCTGCACCATAAAGAGAGGCCCGTCCATCTGCCGCCGCAACCTCCTGCAGGCGGGAAGGGGCCTGCTGGTCCGGTCGGAGAGCCATGCGCTCTACACTGCCCAGCCCCTCGGCGGCACGCCGCAACGCCCCCATCCCCAGAAGATCCGAGTGGGCAAAGATGGTCTGGCTGCCCGTGACACCCCGCAGGCCAAACCCTGAAGAGCGGTTGAAACCAGCCGTCCGCAGCAGGCCATTTTCCAGCCCCAGCGTCTCTTCTTCCCGATATTCCAGAAACAGCTCCCCGTCATCCATGCCAGCAAGACTGCTGGCAAGCTGACGGTTCACGTCATCAGGCGTCCATGGCAGGGTCTCATGAAAAAAAAGGGCGTCGGATATTTTTACAGGGAAAGGCGCAGACATGACCACCAGATGGATTTTCCATACGGCACAGATGCCGGGGATTATAAAAAACTGAGGCAGCACTGTCTCATAAAATGAAGTTTATGAGCAAGCACTCGACAGATGGCCAATTGTCCCCTAATCGTTTTGGTATCAGTCCAAAAATTGCGAGGCACGCAGCCATGGCGAAAAAAGCAGTTTCCTCTCCTTCCGCACAACGCCCTTCCCCTCAGAAAGCCGCCATCCAGCGCGTTTTTGAGCTGATCGAAGAGCACGGCATCGAGTTCGTTGATCTCCGCTTCACCGACACGAAGGGCAAATGGCAGCACACCACGCAGACGGTCCGCACCATTGAAGAGGACACCTTCACGGAAGGCTTCATGTTTGACGGCTCCTCCATCCAGGGGTGGAAGGCCATCAACGAGTCCGACATGGTCCTGCTGCCGGACCCGGAAACAGCCGTGGTCGACCCCTTCTCCGCCCGCCCGCAGCTCATCCTGATCTGCGACATCATCGACCCCAGAACGGGCGGCTATTACAATCGTGACCCCCGTGCGACAGCCAAACAGGCCGAAGCCTACCTGAAGAAGAGTGGCCTGGGTGATACGGCGTTCTTCGGCCCGGAAGCCGAGTTCTTCATTTTCGACAGTGTCCGCTTCGGCACGGGTGAGAATTACGGCACCTACCACCTCGACAGCATCGAAGGGCCGGAAGCTGCCCTGAAGGACTACCCGGAAGGCAACATGGGCCATCGCCCGGCCCGCAAGGGTGGGTATTTCCCTGTTCCGCCGGTGGACAGCGAACATGACCTGCGCGCCGAGATGCTGGCTACCATGGGCGAGATGGGTCTGCCGATCGAGAAGCATCACCATGAAGTGGCCCGCAGCCAGCACGAGCTGGGCACGGCCTTCGCCACACTGGTAAAGTCAGCCGACTTCATGCAGATCTACAAATACTGCGTGCACAATGTCGCCCATTCCTACGGCAAGACGGCCACCTTCATGCCGAAGCCCATCTATGGCGACAACGGCACCGGCATGCATGTACATCAGTCCGTCTGGAAGGACGGCAAGCCGCTCTTTGCTGGCAAGCGCTATGCTGACCTTTCCGATGAGGCCCTGTACTACATTGGCGGGATCATTAAACACGCCAAGGCACTGAATGCCTTCACCAATCCCTCCACCAACTCCTACAAGCGGCTGATTCCGGGGTTTGAAGCCCCTGTGCTGCTGGCTTATTCCTCCGCCAACCGCTCTGCATCCTGTCGTATCCCCTACGCTACAAGCCCGAAGGCAAAGCGTGTCGAGGTCCGCTTCCCCGACCCGACAGCCAACCCCTACCTTGCCTTCAGTGCCATGCTGATGGCTGGTCTGGACGGCATCCGCAACAAGATCCACCCGGGCGAAGCCATGGACAAGGACCTGTACGAGCTGCCGCAGGAAGAGCTGAACATGATTCCAACCGTCTGCGGCTCCCTGCGTGAAGCTCTGGAGGCCCTGAAGACCGATCATGCCTTCCTTCTGGAAGGTGATGTCTTCACCAAGGACCAGATCGAAAGCTACATCACGCTGAAGATGCAGGACGTATACCGCTTTGAGCACACACCGCATCCGGTTGAGTTTGAGATGTACTACTCCGTCTGAGCCACCCCGTTCTTCCTGCTCCTAGCCGGGGCAGGAAGGGCTGGCCAGCGCACCATCGGAACAGACCGTCTGCCTTTCCATGAGGGGCAGGCGGTTTTTTTTCATGATGGCCGCCCCATGAAAAAAGGGCCTGCCCCCTGAAGGAGCAGGCCCTTGCCTCATGCGGCTGGCAATGCCGGATCAGGCATTTTTCTTGGAAATGCCATTTTCGGCTACATCCCACAGCCAGGCAGCCCCACGCACACCAGAACTGTCACCATGACGGTTCTGCACGATCGGTGTCGTGCAAGGCGATGTAATTACATAACGGGGCAGCAGCTTGGGCACACGCTCGTAGATGCTGGGAAGATTGGACACGCCACCACCCAGCACGATCACATCAGGATCGAGGAAATTGACAGCCTGCGCACAGGCCCGGGCGAAACGGTCCATGTAGAGGTCCAGCGCACGGATGGCAGCTTCATCCCCATTACGGGCCGCCTCTTCAATTCCGTTCGGGGAGCGGTTGCCTTCACCCTTCCATTCCGCAGCCAGTGCCGGGCCACAGAGATAGCGCTCCTGACAGCCCTCATTGCCACAGAAACACTTCCGCATGGGCATGTCTTCCGGCTTTGCCCACGGCAGAGGGATATGACCCCATTCACCGGCGATGTGATGATGACCGGAGAGCACCCGAGCATTGGCCACAATGCCACCGCCCATGCCTGTCCCGATGATCACGCCCAAAACGACGGAATAACCGGCACCAGCGCCATCAGCAGCTTCGGACAAAGCGAAGCAGTTGGCATCATTTTCAACACGCACGGGACGGCCAAGACTCTCCTCCACATCACGCTTGAAGGCATTGTTGTTCAGCCATGTAGCGTTGGAGTTGCGGACCAGGCCTGTCTCGGGGGACAGGGACCCGGGGATGCCGATGCCCAGAGTGGATGTCAGCTGAGTCCCCGTGATGCGATGGGCAGGCACACAGCCGATCTGGTCCTCAGCCTTCAGCACCAGGTCCCGGATGGCCTCGATGGCCTTGTCATAAACCCCGGGGTTGGGAATACGCTCGCGCAGCACTTCCTTGCCACTGCGGTCCAGAGCAAGAATTTCGATTTTCGTGCCGCCAAAATCAATTCCAAGACGATAATCAGCCATGTGATGATTCTCCCTTAATCCAGCTTACGATGCGGGATGCAGAGGCTGCTGTCGAATGACCTCCAGCTCGGCTCCATGCTCCTTGATGAAACCGGCCAGAGCGCCAAAATGCTTGCTGGCAAGGTGGGTTTCGAACCCGTCCTTGCTGGCCCAGATCTCGCTGACCATGAAACGCCCCTTCTTCTCAGCATCACGGGAAATTTCGTAACGCTGGCAGGCTTCTTCCTTCAGCGAATGACCAGCACAGACCTGCACGGCTTTCTCAAGCTGGGCGGCTTTCTCTTCAGCAATGGTGACCAGTGCCAGAATATGGATGCTCTCGCTCATTTCGACTCTCCCTGAGTTGCCCCGCCCAGCTGCCGATGGAACCACGCTGAGCAAAAAAAATGGCCGGAGGCAACACACATTCCTGTCAGTCCTCTCCCACTGTGGGAGAAGGCGGACAAGGCCTGCCTCAAGCCCTGCATGAATGCGAGCCTCACCAAAAAACAGGGCCGTGTAAAGCCCTGTTCACAAACTTTCACTCAGGTGTCTTCTGCTCAGCGGGCCGTCTGCGGGACGAAGGGCAAAGCCGTGACAGAAACCTTGTGGAGCTGCCCGTCCGCATCGGCGGCGTAAAGCACCGTACCCTCTGCTGCATGGGATGGTGTGACATACGCCATGGCAATCATGGCCCGCAGGGTCGGACTGAAACAGCCAGACGTAATGCGCCCGACCCGGTCTGTCCTTCCTTCATCCGAGAAGAGTTCCACACCGCCACCCAGCAGCACGTCCCCTTCCGGACGCAGACCAACGCGCTGGCGGTATACGCCATGTTCCATCTGCCCTTCGATCGTCCCGGCACCAGGGTACCCCCCCGCCCGTGCTCCGCCGGCCCGGCGACAGGCAGCTATGCTGCTGACCAGAGCGGCCTCCACCGGAGATGTGGTTTTGTCGATGTCCGCCCCATACAGACACAGCCCGGCTTCCATCCGCAGGCTGTTCCGTGTCTCCAGCCCGGCCGGAGCCACATCGGGATCGTCCAGCAGACGGCGGGCAAAGGCTTCAGCCTGACTGGCCTCCAGAGAAAGATCGAACCCTTCCATACCCGTATAACCGAAACGGGATACAATGAGGCTGCCACCCTCCCACTGCATGGCCAGACTGTCCCGATACCGCATCCCCATGATGGTCGTCTGGTCCAGCACACGGGCCAGAACCTCGGCCGACAGAGGGCCCTGAAGGGACAGCATGGCCCGGTCAAATTCCCGGATCAGCCTGCAATCATTGCCAATGGCATTTTCGAGATAATCAGCATTGTCTTCCCTGTTCTGGCCATTGAGTGTCAGGATGAACTCTTCTTCCTGACGGGAAATGGCCAGATCATCCCGGATGCCGCCCTGATCAGTCGTCAACAGGCCATAACGGACCCGGTTCTTCTCAAGCCCCATGATGTCCAGAGGCATCAGGGCTTCGAGCGCCTCAGCAACAACAGCGGCATTATCCTCTTTTGCACGGATACGGACCTGCCCCAGAAAGGAGATGTCAAACAGCCCCGCCTGCTTGCGGGTATGAAGATGCTCCACCTCCATGCCGAGAGGGTAATGCTCGGGCAGGGCATAGCCTGCATAGCATCCCATCGTGGCCTTCAGCTCTTCATGCAGCGCCTGAAGGGGGCTGGACTTCAATGTTTCATCCGTCATTCTGTTTTATCCTGTAAATACAGGGGAAGTTCACCACTCTGCCAGCTTCATCCCCGTCTGACAATCCGGGCCCGGGCAAGGCTTCACCACGTTCCCCACCTGGGGGAGCTGGTCATTCCCCCGCCTTCAGGCTGGCCAGTACATCCGACTTCATGCTCACGCTCTGTGCCTGTGTCGGGAAAGAGCCTTCCTCAACCTGCCGGACATAATGGGACAAGGCTCCAACCATCTGCTCTCCGATTTCAGCAAACCGATGGGCATGACGAGGGGATTTGCCTTCGAAAAGACCCAGCACGTCATGCCAGACCTGGACCTGCCCATCACAACCCGGCCCGGCTCCGATCCCGATGGTCGGAATGGTCAGGGTTCTGGAAACCAGCTCGGCCAGCTCGGCGGGAATGACCTCCAGCACAATACCGAAAGCTCCGGCCTCCTCCAGCGCACGGGCATCATCCAGAAGTTTACGGGCGGCCTCGACCTGCTTTGCCTGCGCCCGCAGGCCGATCTGATGCTGGGACTGCGGTGTCAGACCCAGATGCCCCATGACGGGCACACCCATTTCCGTCAGCCGACGCACGACCGGGGCAATCTCCCGACCGCCTTCCAGCTTCAGGGCCTGTCCACCACCCTCCTGCATCACACGGCGGGCCGCATCCACGGCATCCTGCTCGGTAGCATAGGAAAGGAAGGGCAGGTCGACCACAATAAGGGCTTTATGGCTGCCCTGGCGGACCATCCGTGCATGATAGATCATGTCCTCCACACGCACGGGCAGGGTCGTATCCCGCCCCTGCATGACCATGCCCAGAGAATCCCCCACCAGAATGACCGGCACGCCCGCCTGCTCGGCAATCAGGGCCGAAGCGTAATCATAGACCGTGAGCATGGCGATCCGCCGACCCTCATCCTTCATGGTCTGGAAGTCTGCGATTGTAGTCCGGCGCATGGTGGGGATCCTTCTCTATGGCCTCATGAACGAGGGAGGTTCTGGGCGATATAGGGGGGCAGGCTGAAAGAGGCAACATGCACCTCTGGCGTCCAGTACTGGCAGCCTTCCGCAATGCCCTGTGCACGACGGGCCAGCTCGACCTCGTCCGGACGGTGCGGCGGAGCCCCCTTCTTGGCCATGCCCAGTGTCATGAACCCACCAACATAGGTTGGCACGGCAGCCAGATAGGCCGTGACATGCGGGAAGAATTTCGCACGACGGGCCGTTGTCTCCCGCAGCTCATCTGCCTGCTGGAACGGCACGCCACACTGATTGACGATGATCCCTTCATCCGAAAGGATGCGGGCGCAGTTCTCATAGAAATCATCTGTGAAAAGCACATCACCCACGCCGATCGGGTCCGTGCTATCCACGATGATGACATCAAAGGCTGCATCACCAGATTTCTTGACGTAATCGATCCCGTCCCCAACGATGACCTCAGCCCTCGGGTCATTCCACGCATCCTTGCCAAACATCGGCAGGTGTTGCTTGGAGAGTTCGATCACGTCACCATCAATTTCCACCATGACGGCTTTCTCGACCGTCCTGTGCTGGAGAACACGACGCAGCACACCACCATCACCGGCCCCGATGATGAGAACACGTTTTGGGTTCGGATGCATGAAGAGCGGCACATGAGCCAGCATCTCCTGATAGATGAACTCATCCCGCTCCGTGATCTGCACGATACCGTCCAGCACCAGCACACGGCCATGGCTGCTGCTCTCGAAAATGCGGATGTCCTGAAACGGGGACTTCCTGTAGGCCAGTTCTTTCACAACCCTGAAACGCTGGCCCCAATCGGGATAGAGGGCCTCGTTGAACCAGGTCCCGGAAGACGTGCCAGATGTCATGGCGGCATCCTTTCTTCAATCAACGACGCCTGCCGCCCTCCATCACGGGGAGGCCAGCACAAACGCCGCTCCTTACCCCTGCTCCCCCTCCAGCATGGACGCTGGCCAGCGAACAGGAACACTCCATGGAATCCATTGGAAATTGAGGGAAAAACCCCCTGGCCTTTCCCTATCCGGCTTACCGGCCCGTATGCCGTGTCGAGCTGACACGTCCACGCCTGAAAGCATCAATCTCCACACGTCCTGCCTGAAACAGCTCCTGCATGACAGGGACGGACATGTTGGGATCGCACACACCGCACATGAAAATGTCGACAGCGGCGAAATGACGCTCGGGCCATGTATGGATGGAAATATGGCTTTCGGCCAGTACCAGCACACCAGATACACCGCCATTGGGTGTGAAATGGTGGAAATGACCATGCAGAATGGTCGCCCCGGCTGCCTCGGCAGCACGCCTCAAAGTGGCGTCGATCTGATCGGGGTCATCCAGATTTCTGGCATTCCAGAAATCGATGAGGAGATGGTTCCCTGCGTAGGTGATCCCATCACGCTTGATGAAAAAGTCCTTACAATCAGCGATTGTATCGATTGCCTCAGTATTCTGGATATCTCTCGGAAGGTCCGATTCCATCCCCAGTCGAGCAAGTGCGTCCATAACGTACCCCTGAACCAGCAGATTGCCGCATCCTCCCCCAATGAAGGAGCGGAAGGGTTGACCTCTAGGGGAATATAACCCTCAACGCAACTCTATTCTTTCTTTCTGAACAGAAAATGCCCAAATGAAGCCACAATAAAAAATGGGGAGGAAAATCCTCCCCATTCGTAAAGACCGGTCATCGGACCTCAGTTGCGGGTCTTGTCAACCAGCTTGTTCTTGGCGATCCACGGCATCATCTCACGCAGTTTTGCGCCAACCTGCTCAATCTGATGCTGTTCATCACGGGCACGGGACGCCTTGAAGCCCACATTACCGGACTGGTTCTCCAGAATGAAGTTGCGCACGAAGGTTCCATTCTGGATGTCCTTCAGCACCTCACGCATGGCCTCCTTGGCGGCCGGGGTCACAACGCGCGGCCCGCTGACATACTCACCATACTCCGCCGTATTGGAGATGGAGTAGTTGACGTTGGAAATGCCGCCCTCATACAGCAGGTCCACAATCAGCTTCATCTCATGCAGACACTCGAAATAGGCCATCTCCGGTGCGTAGCCTGCTTCCACCAGTGTCTCAAACCCGGCCTTGATCAGCTCGATCGTACCACCACACAGCACAGCCTGCTCACCAAACAGGTCTGTTTCCACTTCCTCACGGAAGCTGGTCTCAATCACGCCAGCACGGCCGCCGCCAACAGCGGAAGCGTAAGCCAGAGCTACATCCTTGGCCTGGCCGGAAGCATCCTGATGCACGGCCACCAGGCAGGGCACACCACCGCCACGCTGGTATTCAGAACGCACAGTGTGGCCAGGGCCCTTCGGAGCGATCAGGAACACGTCCATCTCGGGGCTCGGCTCGATCAGACGGAAATGGATGGCCAGACCATGAGCAAACACCAGAGCCGTGCCGGGCTTCAGGTTCGGGGCCAGCTGTTCCCTGTACAGGGCGGCCTGGCCTTCATCCGGTGTCAGGATCATCACGACATCAGCCCAGGCTGCGGCTTCGGCCGGGGTAACGACACGGAAACCCGCTGCCTCCGCCTTGGCCTTTGCCTTGGATTCCGGGCGCAGCGCCACAACGATATCCTTCACACCGCTGTCACGCAGGTTGTTGGCATGGGCATGACCCTGGCTGCCATACCCGATGATGGCGACCTTCTTTTCACAGATCAGATTGATGTCCGCATCACGATCATAATAAACACGCATGACTTTTTTCCTTCCTCACAACGGGTGCAGGCCCCTCAATCATCCTGCCCCAGATGGGGAGACACTCCCCGGACATGAAACACTCCATCCAGCCTTCCCGCCCCGGAACAGGAGCAGGATGACCGGCAAAACTTCATTCAGACGAGGCGTTTGCCTTCTTCTGTCAGCTCGGCCCCACCGAAAACACGCCCCGGCCCCAGAAGCATCTGGTCATGGCTGGCCCCGGACGGGATCATCGGGAAGCAGCATTCTTCCTGCTCCACATGCACATCCACCAGCACCGGCCCCTCATGGGTCAGCATGGTCTCGATGGCCTCATCCAGCCCGCCCAGCGTCTCGACCCGCAGACCACGGATGCCGAACGATTCCGCCAGCTTCACGAAATCCGGCAGGGCTGCACTGTAGGACTGGGAATAGCGGGAATCATGCACCAGCTCCTGCCACTGCCGCACCATGCCCATATACTGGTTGTTCAGGATGAAGATCTTCACCGGCAAGCGGTACTGGGCAATGGTTCCCAGCTCCTGAATATTCATCAGGGTGGATGCCTCGCCGGCAATATCAATCACCAGCCCGTCAGGGTGGGCAATCTGTGCCCCCACGGCAGCAGGCAGACCGTAACCCATCGTGCCCAGACCACCGGATGTCAGCCAGTGATTGGGCTCATCAAACCCGAAATGCTGGGCGGCCCACATCTGATGCTGCCCCACCTCGGTGGAAACGAAGCAGTCCCGCCCGCTGGCCTTCACCTGCTCATACAGGCGGCTGATGGCATATTGCGGCTTGATGGTGGCCGTGGCGGCCCTGTCCTGCTCGAACCCGAAACCGTCAACAGCCCGCCACTGGTCGATCTCCTGCCACCAGCCGGACAGGTCCGGGGCTGCACTGTCTCCCCAGCCTTCCAGAAGAGCGTGCAGCGTGGCCTTCAGGTCCCCCTTCAGAGCCACATCAACCTTGATGATCTTGCCGAATTCCCGGGGATCAATGTCCGCCTGTATCTTGAAGGAATGGGGAGAGAACCCGTCAACACGGCCCGTCACCCGGTCATCAAACCGGGCACCCAAGGCGACCAGTACGTCGCAGTCATGGGCCGCCATGTTGGCTTCCACGGCACCATGCATGCCCAGCATCCCCAGAAAATGATCACTGGAAGACGGATAGGCCCCCAACCCCATCAGGGTGGATGTCACGGGGAAACCGGTCTTCTCTGCCAGCTGGCGCAGCAGCTTTGCCGCCTCCGGCCCGGCATTGATGACACCACCACCAACATAAAGCAGAGGCTTGCGGGCCTTCTTCATGGCCTCGACGGCCTGGCTGACCGCCTGAGCATCCAGAGCCGTAGTCGCCTTTTCCTCTACCACTTCCGCTGGACGGGGCGGCAGGGGAGCCTCGGACACCGTGATGTTCTTGGGCAGGTCCACCAGAACCGGACCGGGACGGCCGGAACGGGCCAGAGCGAAAGCTTCCCGAATGGTTGGAGCCAGAGCCTCGGCTTCCCGCACCTGAACACTCTTCTTGGTCGCAGGCCGGGTGATGCCCACCATGTCCGCTTCCTGAAACGCATCCTTGCCGATCAGCGGCACGGGCACCTGTCCGGCCAGACAGACCAGCGGGATGGAATCCATCTTCGCATCCATCAGGCCGGTCACGGCATTGGTCGCACCAGGGCCGGATGTCACCAGCACCACACCGACCTTGCCGGTGGAACGGGCATAGGCCTCGGCCGCATGGGTTGCCGCCTGCTCGTGCCGGACCAGAATGTGCCGGATCTTCTTCTGTTTGAAGAGAGCATCGTAAATGGGAAGGACCGCACCGCCGGGATAACCGAAAATGACATCCACGCCTTCTTCCTCAAGAACACGCAGAATGACTTCAGCACCTGTTGCCATCATGGGAGCTGTCTCGCTGGCAGGCATGGCGTCTGTCCTTTCGCCGTTTAACGCAACGCTTCTGCTCTATCGTTCCGGAGCGGGTCCGTCAATTCTGGATGATATAAAATATTCAATTTCGCGCATTTTTTTACTCGAAAAGAACTCTCTTCCACTGGTTCTTTGAAATATTATTTCGCCATCTCCCTCCCGGCTCAGCCTATGGTGCCGGAACCATGTAGCCTGCCGGCGGGTATAGCGGCCAATGGCACGGGTAGCAGCCAGCCGGGCGTCCTCCAGGCTGCACTGCCCCTCCAGCACCTGTCCCAGCTCCGGCACACCATGGGCACGCATGGCGGGCAGGCTGGCGGGCAGATTCTGCTCCCGCAAGGCCGCCACCTCATCCAGCGCACCAGCAGCCACCATGTCATCAAAACGCCGGACAATGGAAACCCGCAGCTCATCCCGGGGCGGGTCAAGCTGAAGTGAGATGAAACGGCAGGGTGCCGCTGGCAGTGCCCTATCCTCCTGCCATGAGGCCAGCCCTCGCCCGGTTCCTGCCAGAACCTCCCAGGCCCGGCTGATACGCTGGGAATCCTGTGGATGAAGACGGGAGGCCGTCTGCGGATCAGCCTGCATCAACTTTTCGTGCAGGGCCTCCGGGCCGATCGCCTCCAGCAGGGTCCGGGCCTCCTGCCGGGCTGCTTCTCCGGGGTCGGGGACCTCCACGAGGCCATCCGTCAGGGCACGGAGATACATGCCCGTGCCACCACAGAGGATGGGCAGCCGCCCGGCGCTACGGCAGGCGGCGATTTCTGCCAGGGCCTGCTCCCGCCACCAGGCCACACTGCCGGGTATGGCTGCGGGCAATACCCCATAAAGACGATGGGGAATGGCTGCTTCCTCTTCCTTCCCGGGGCGGGCAGTGAGGATGCGCAGCTCCCTGTAAACCTGCATGGAATCTGCATTGATGACCGTACCACAATACAGGTCTGCCAAATGAAAGGCCAAAGCTGACTTGCCCGAACAGGTCGGTCCCGCCACAATGAGGGCGTTTTCAGAAGAGTTCATACACCTATCCTGCCATATCTTCTGATCTTTTAGCGAGAGATGTCATGTCCCTTCCCTGTGTTCTGACTCTTGTTGCCAATCGCCGCCATGGGACCCTTCCCAAAGAGGCGATCGACATTGCCCGCAATCTTGTCAAAGGTGAGCCGCCGGTCGTTCTGTCCGAAGGCGAGGCCGTTGACATTTTCTGCCCGACACCCGGGCCCGGCGATGCCACGCCTGCAACAATCCGTGCCGCCCTGGCTCCCTACAAGGTTGATGCCATTCTCACCAAGACCCGTGGCCGCCGCAAAGCCGTGCTGGTGTCCGACATGGACAGCACCATCTTCGATGGCGAAACGCTGGATGATCTGGCCAAGGCAACAGGCACGGGCGACTATGTAGCCGAAATCACCAAGCGTGCCATGAATGGCGAGATGGAGTTTGATGAATCCCTCCGCAAGCGCACCATCGGCCTGAAGGGCCATCCTGAATCCCTGCTGAAGGATGTTCTGGAACATCTGCCTTTCACTGATGGTATCAGGGAGCTGGTGCAGACCATGAAGGCCAATGGCGCACGCACGGCCCTCATCTCCGGTGGGTTCGACTGGTTCACCGAGCGGGCTGCCAAAAAGCTCGGCTTTGATGAACATTACGGCAACCAGCTTGAGATCAAGGACGGCATCATCACCGGCCAGCTGATCGGCAAAATCCTCGGCCCGGATGCCAAGAAAGAACATCTGGAGACCATCTGTGCCGAGCGGGGCGTCAAGCTCTCTGCCAGCCTGACAACAGGTGATGGTGCCAACGACATCCCCATGCTCAAGGCAGCAGGTCTTGGCATTGCCTATCACGCCAAGCCGAATGTCCGGCAGGTGATTGAACAGCAGGTCAACTTTACCGGGATGCGGACGCACCTCTTTGCGCAGGGCTACACGGCTGCCGATATCGTGACCGACTGACATATCCTCCCATTGTCCCCGTGTCTTCGGCCTCGGGCCAATGACACGGGCATGGCCTGCCGCCCTCAAAAGCGGCGGGCTTTTTTTGTCCCCTGTTTTTTGGCCCGGATATGCCCACCAAGACGCTCCAGCGTTTCTTTCAACCCGGCATCCTCGATACCATTTACGGGAACTGGCGCCGCATCCTTCCATTTCTTCTGGGGCCTGTGGGACGACTTACGCTGGACAGGCCGATCCTGTAACAGCTTGATCTGTTTCAGCGCTTCATCTCCATAAAGACCACAGGCTGTATTGATGTTGGCCAGAAGACGGGGCGCTGCGTACTGCATCTCCACCGCTGCCGGACCACAGCAGCGTATGGTCAACACGCCGGGCCGCAGGCGGCAGGGTTCGCTCACCTCCGCCAGCGCTGGACCGACCAGCGTCTCCCACTCCATGAGCAGACGCACGAACAGCGGTGATTTCTTGCGGAAAATGGGTTTTGTCAGGGGGGGCAGCAGGGCCCCGATCATCCGGCCCTTGCCTCGACGGTAATCGCTCCAGCCCTTGCCATCCGCTTTCCGGTCCTGCCCCGATGCTGATGAACGGGCAGTTTTTTTCATTCCTGTTTCATCTGCCATCCGACCCATCCCAGTATGCTGCGTATGGACTCTCCATACCATCATCACGGGAGCAGACGGAAACGTTTCAGCAAGGCCAGCCCTTGCCCCGATGCTGTTTCTTCGTCATAGACACCGGCGTGACACCTGATGCTTCCCTCCTTCTCCATTGGTATGACCATCATCGCCGTACCCTGCCCTGGCGTGCCGCACCCGGCCAGCAGGCAGACCCGTACCATGTCTGGCTGAGCGAGATCATGCTCCAGCAGACAGTCGTGCAGACGGTCATTCCCTATTACCAGCGGTTTCTGGCCCGCTTTCCGACAGTTGATGCTCTGGCGGAAGCGCCGCAGGAAGAGGTGCTCCAGCTCTGGGCCGGGCTGGGCTATTACGCACGGGCACGAAATCTTCATGCCTGTGCTCAGGCCGTTCATAAGCTGGGAGCCTTTCCCCGTACGGTCGAAGGATTGCAGACACTCCCCGGAATCGGGGCCTATACATCCCGGGCCATTGCCGCCATTGCCTTCAATATTCCGACCGTTCCGGTTGATGGCAATGTGGAGCGCATCACGGCCCGCCTCAATGCCGTGGAAGACCCGCTACCCGCTGCCCGCCCCCTGCTGGCCCGTCTTGCCAGCCATCTGAATGACGATCCGGCAGCACAGGCCCGCCCTTCCGATTTTGCTCAGGCCCTGTTCGACCTTGGGGCGAGCCTCTGCTCGCCCCGCTCACCCTCCTGTCTGACGTGCCCATGGCAGGACGGCTGCCTCGCCCGAGCCCGCAACATGGCTGAAGCGCTCCCTGCCCGACAGAAGAAGAAAGCCCGCCCGACCCGTCATGCCATTCTTTTCCGTGTCATCGATCCGGAAGGCCGTGTCCTGCTCCGCTCACGACCGCCGGAAGGTCTGCTGGGAGGAACGGACGACCTTCCCGGCACACCATGGTCCGAAAGCCAAAGCACGCCTTCGCCTGCACGGCTGGCCGAAACGGCCTTTACCCGCTACGCCCCCTTGCAGGCACAGTGGGAAGATTGTGGAGAGGTCAAACACATCTTCAGCCATTTTACGCTGCTTGTCCGCATCTATGGCTGCACGATACCAGCACAGAGCAATTATCCGATTCCTCCGAAGCATGGCCGGTTCCGCTTCCTGAAGGAGGCAGTTCTCTCCAGCGTGATGAAGAAATGCCTGCTGGTTGGCGACCGGCACAGGCCTGTCCCGGGCTGATCATGTTTCACATGAAACACTGAAAACAGACATGGGGGCCGCAACCCGGCCCCCATGTCCGTCTCTTCTGTGCGTGAATAAAGGCTTTCGGGAAAACTCAGGACAGCTTCCTGACCAGTCCGGCCACATGCCTGCCAAGGAAACGGGCCCCCTCCAGGTCTGTCTCGCTCGGCTGGCGGGAACCGTCACCATTGGCGATGGTTGTGGCCCCATAAGGAGCGCCACCTACGATCTCGTCACTACGCATCTGCCCCTGGAAACTGTAGGGCAGACCGCTGATGACCATGCCATGATGCAGCAGGTTGGACATCAGGGAATAGAGTGTCGTTTCCTGCCCACCATGCTGGGTTGCCGTGGAGGTGAAGACAGCCCCCACCTTGCCGATCAGCTCCCCTTTGGCCCAGAGACCACCGGTCTGATCCCAGAAATTGGCCATCTGTGCCGGCAGACGCCCGAAACGGGTCGGAGCCCCGATGATGATACCATCATACTCGACCAGCTCAGCCGGCGTTGCAACAGGTGCGTCCTGTTCCAGCTTGAAGTGATGCGCTCTGGCAGCCTCCTCCGGCACCAGCTCTGGCACACGCTTCACAACGGCCTCTACGCCCGTTGCACGTACACCTTCGGCAATGCTGTGGGCCATGGTCTCCACGTGACCGTAAGATGAATAATAAAGCACGAGCACTTTTGACATGACGATACATCCTTGATCTGTCGGTCTTTCCCGCTACCGGGAACACTGAAACCTTCACAAGAGGTAACGCCACCTTTCCAGACTGGATATAGAAAATCGGGAAAGGATGCTTTTCGGATTTCATCAGTCCGCTTTCAGTCGGACAGCCGCCATGGCGGTGTGCTGAACTGGCGGATGAGATGCTCCATGAGCAGGCTCACCCTCTGAGGCCGCAGCTTTGTGGCGGATGTGACGAGATAAAGGGCAATGTCGTCCGCCTTCCAGCCCGGCATCATTTCCTGCAACCGACCCTCCTGCATGGCTTCACTCACCATGAAATCCGGCATCAGTCCGAAGCCAAGCCCGGACTCCAGCGCTGGCAGGAATCCTTCCGCATTGTCGGACTGGAGTCGTGCCGTCTGGGACAATGTATGGACTGCCCCTGTCGCTTTTTCCATCAGCCGGATGGCCCCGCATGATGACCCGTTGACATAGACAAAGCTCTTCCTCCCCTCCAGTTCCCGCGGATGGGCAGGCTCACCCTGCTGGGCCAGATAGTCCGGGGAGGCCACAAGCAGGCGTCGTACCGTACATACCCTGCGGGCCCTGAGCGCCGAATCCTCCAGAGCCGCAATGCGGATCGCCACATCATAACCTTCTGAAACGAGATCCACGAAACTGTCCGTAAACGTGATGGCAATATCAATCTCCGGGTAAGCCCTCAGGAAAGATGGCAGAGCTGCGGAAACATACCGAAGCCCGAAGGTAGTTGGAGCCGTCATCCGGATCAGACCGGAAGGACGGATACGGCCACCCCGCACCTCATTCTCTGCCGCTTCCGCCTCCATGAACATGCGATTGGCCCGCTCCAGCGCAAGCTGCCCTGTCTGTGTAAGGGACATATGCCGGGAATTGCGGCTGAACAGGGCGACACCAAGAGACTGCTCCAACCGACTGATCGCTTTTGAGACAGTGGGGGGTGAAAGATGAAGTTCCCTGGCAGCCTGCGAGAAAGACCCATGCTCGGCCACCCTGGCAAAAATGGCCCACGCCTCGAAATCCGGCAATTTCATAATTCCGTCCCCTCCTGCCAGCCTCTGGCTGCTGACAGGTCATGATGCAAAATATGGAAAGAATGTCTTTCTTTCATGCCTGTGTGATCCGCTCTCTTCACGCCTTACATGGTGGGTGAGCTGAACCAGCAAGGAATGACACCATGATTGATATTCGCCCCTTTGACCAGCTCGGCCATGCCTCACATGGGTGGCTGGATGCCCGGCACCATTTCTCTTTCGCCCATTATCTGGATCATGACCGCATGGGCTGGGGGCGCCTGCGTGTCTGGAATGATGATACCATCGCCCCCGGCACCGGGTTTGACACCCATCCCCACCGGGACATGGAGATCATCACCTATGTCCGCCAGGGCGCCATCACGCACCGGGACAGTCTCGGCAACACGGGGCGGACCGAGGCTGGAGATGTGCAGGTCATGTCCGCTGGAACGGGCATTTTCCACAGCGAATACAACAATGAACCCATCCCCACACAGATATTCCAGATATGGATCATCCCGACAGACAAAGGGCACGGACCATCCTGGGCGACACGGCGTTTCCCCAAAGGAGAGCAGACAGGCCAGTTCACCGTTCTGGCGTCTGGTCATGCCGATGACAAAGATGCCCTGCCCATCCATACTGATGCCCGTGTTCTGGGGCTTTCCCTCCAGAAAGGACAGCAGGCCAGTTACGCATTCACACCTGGCCGACTGGGTTATCTTGTTCCTGCAAAAGGCACCCTGCTGCTGAATGGGCAGACCATCACGGCACGCAGTGGGGCGGCCATTGCAGGGGAAGACACCATCACGCTTGAAGCGCTGGAAGATTCGGAAATCATTCTGGTAGATACGACATCATGATCTGACAGCTCCCTGCCCGGAAAGAAGGATGTTCCATCTGGCATGTTTCCCGTGAAACATATAAGCCTGTAGGGAATCCGGGCAGGGAGCCACATTGCATGAACACTGATCACACGGACCAGACCACCTCTCCGCCCCTGTGGCTGCTGGATGCAACAGGGCAGATGCTGGGCCATGATACCCTCAATGACAGGATCATCCGGCAACTTTTTGATACCCGGGCCGTGCCAGGATTGAGCCTCCATCTACAGTCCCCCCTGACACGGCGCAATTATGCTTCCTCCCCCATCCGGGCCCGTTTCAGGAAACAGGCGTCCCTGCCCTTTCCCCTGCCGGAAATTGACGTTTTCTCCACATTGCAGGACAGCATCGCCCTGCGTTGCGTAGACGGCAACCAGGGTTGGATCAGCATTGGCACCGATCTCCATGAGATTCATTTCGATGCACCGAAAATGACCCCACTGGGGTATTTCCTGCCTCTGACAGGTGAGGCCCTGCTCGGACTTGCCATGCTCTTTGACCGGGGCTTGGCCAGCGTCCGGACAGCTGATGGCACGATGATCGGCCCGGCCTCCTTCCTTTCGGAAAAACCTCACGGGCTGGCACTCGGCCCCATCACGACATGTCTGGCTGACCATCTGGAGACGCTCATCCAGCTTGGCAGGCTTCCGCCGGGGCAGGAACTCTCCCATTCCTTCGGGCAGGACCATCTCACCTTCCGCCGGGCAGACTGATCCGACATGAAAAAAGGCTCTCCGGCATGATATCCGGAGAGCCTTTTAACTGTTCCCCTTCCGGTCATACCGGAAGAGGAAGCGAAAAGCGGTTTCAGCCCTTCAGTGCCTTGCGGACACCTTCAGCATAGGCCGGGTCAACCTTTTCGAAGAGACCCAGCTGACGCTCGACAATGTTCTGCGGCACGCCAGCCATGGCACCGGCAATGTTGTTGTACAGGCGCTGTTTCTGGGCATCATCGAAGAGATGATACAGAGCACGCGGCTGTGCAAAGTCATCACCATCGCTACGGTGATCGTAGTAGGTGGCGTCCCCGCTCACGCGCAGCGGCGGCTCCATCGCAGCCTTGTCTTCAACCGGACCACCGAAGGAGTTCGGCTCGTAGAAGTCACCATCGCCACGCTTCGGCTCATCAAAGCGCATGGCACCATCAAGATGATAGTTCTTCACCTTGAACTTCGGACGGTTGATCGGCAGGGACTCGTAATGTGTGCCGACACGGTAGCGGTGAGCATCCGCATAGGCGAAGATACGGCCCTGAAGCATCTTGTCCGGAGAGAAACCGATGCCCGGCACGATGTTGGACGGGGAGAAGGAAGCCTGCTCAACCTCGGAGAAATAATCATCCGGGTTGCGGTTCAGCTCCAGCTCACCGACTTCGATCAGCGGATAGTCCTTGTGGGACCAGACCTTGGTCACGTCAAACGGGTTGAAGTTGACGCGCTCGGCCTCTTCCTCTTCCATCACCTGGATGTAGAACGTCCATTTGGGGAAGTTCCCCTTCTCGATGTTCTCGTACAGGTCTTCCTGGGTGGACTCACGGGTCTTGGCCACGACCTCAGCAGCTTCCTCGGTCGTATAGAACTCATGGCCCTGCTGGGTCTTGAAGTGGAACTTCACCCAGAAGCGCTCACCCTTGGCATTCCACAGTGAATAGGTGTGGCTGCCATACCCGTTCATGTTGCGGATGCCCTTGGGGATGCCACGATCGGACATCAGGATCGTCACCTGATGCAGGCTCTCCGGGCTGAGGGACCAGAAGTCCCAGGCTGCCGTGGCAGAACGCAGGTTTGTGCGGGGATGACGCTTCTGCGTATGGATGAAGTCCGGGAACTTGATGGGATCACGGATGAAGAAGACCGGGGTGTTGTTGCCCACCAGGTCCCAGTTGCCGTCATCCGTGTAGAACTTCAGGGCCCAGCCACGCACGTCACGCTCGGCATCGGCAGCACCACGCTCACCGGCCACGGTGGATGCACGCAGGAACATGTCCGTCTTCTTGCCGACCTCGGAGAAGATGGATGCGCAGCTGTACTTCGTGATGTCCTTGGTGATGGTCAGCGTTCCATGAGCACCAACGCCCTTGGCGTGCACGGTACGCTCCGGGATGCGCTCACGGTTCTGATGAGCGAGCTTCTCTATCAGCTGATAGTTTTCCAGCAGAAGCGGTCCGCGAGGACCGGCAGACTTGCTGTCCTGGTTGCTGACCCAAGGGGCACCAGCGGTCGTGCGAATGATATTCTTATCAGACATTCAAGGACTCCTACCTTTTATCTGACCATGGAAAATAGGTAACATCCGGAGGAAAAGGAAAATGATTGATCCTGTTTCACTAATAAACAGTCCTGATCCAGTCCGATATCAACCCTCGATTAGGGAAAGTAGGCAGGTTTTCGGACAGTGTCCATCCCCTCTTTCTTCAAAAATAATGTGAAGTTCTATTTGATCAATGTCATTGAACAGAGACATCACCTCAGTTTATGAGAATGATATGCAATAACGTATTCCTGTTTATTTCAGTCATCAGCAGGACCAGTCAGCTTCCTCAGAACAGTCGGGCCATTTTCATGAAAATGAAGGTCACGGCCATGGCAACCACACACAGCCCACCAGCAAAAATGGTCCCCAACCCACCAGAGGCCAGAAACATGCCCCCCGTATTCATGCCGAAGAACCCCGTGACCAGCGTGGCCGGCAGCATGAGGGTCGTCACGATGGACACGATGCACAGACGGCGGTTTGTTTCTTCCGCCTGGCTGGAAGCCAGCTCATCCTGTAGGGAACGGGCCCGATCCTGCAAGGCAATGAGATCATCAAGGGCTGCGTGAATCTGCCGTTCAGCCCGGTCCCGCAGGTCATCCTCGGCCCATTCCGGCAACTCGAGGTCTTCATCCCGCAGGACACGGTCGATCGGCATGACAACACGCCGCAGCTCTGTCGAACGGCGCCTCACCTTACCCACGATACCACCAAGATGCCCAAGATCGGACCCGTGGACAATGGCCAGCAGAACATCTTCCGCCCTGTCCAGCTCGTCATCAAGCTGGGCCAGCTGGCGGCGGACCGTCCCGGTAAAATCCCGCAGGACACGGTCTATCACCCCAGCCGGATTGCGGGGTACCCCCTGTGTCTGGAGAGACCGGTAGGCCGACCCCAGTACGGGAATGGGCGTGCGCCGTGTCGTGATCAGGATATTCTGCCGCATGGCAAAGCGCCAGGCGCAAATCTCCCGGTCCTCCTCCGCCAGGGCATCGTCAAAGGCGGGCAGGGCCCCCCAGACCGTATCATCGGCAGCTTCAAGGGCAATGCCGTAATCCGTTTCCGCCAGCATGGTCCCCACATCTTCCGGCATCCCCGGCAGCCGCCCCACATGGGTACGGGCAGAACTGTGAACCGTATCGAAATGCAGCCAGCACCAGCCATTCTCTCCGGACGCCGCCTCATAGCCTTCTTCCCCGGGAGACTGGAGGATACGCTGCACGTCCTCGGCATCCAGCGGCATGATCCCCTGCCCCGGCACGGCACGGACAGCCCAGACAAGGCCCTTGATCCGGGCCATGGGGTGGGCCTCCTTCAGGGACGGGTCAAGCACTGTAAAAGGAAAATTCGGAACAGTATTGTCGGGCACAGCCACCCCCCATTACAGTTTTCCTGCCCGGACTGAAGGTGGCAGGACATCCCTTTGCACCGGGAAGAGCCAAGGCTCCAGACACATGAATACCGCCCGTTCTCTGACACGTTGCCCGATGGGACGCAATATGGATGACACCATTTTGTAACGGAAAACTGTTGGTCCGTTCTTCTTTCCAGCCTTACGGCAAGGCTCTATAGTTTCCCGGTGCAGGAACCGCATGGAGGCCTCGCCTGCCTGCTGTTCCATCCATGATCATCAACTGCCAAAAACCAAGGAAACACATATGGCTACGCAGGACTACAAGGTTCGTGACATGTCCCTGGCCGACTGGGGCCGCAAGGAAATCTCCATTGCCGAGGGCGAAATGCCGGGCTTGATGGCCCTCCGCGAGGAATATGGCGCCAGCCAGCCGCTGAAGGGTGCCCGGATTGCCGGCTGCCTGCACATGACCATCCAGACCGCCGTGCTGATCGAGACGCTGATCGCCCTCGGTGCCACAGTCCGCTGGTCCTCCTGCAACGTATTCTCCACCCAGGACCAGGCAGCTGCCGCCATTGCCGCCGCCAACATTCCCGTTTTCGCCTGGAAGGGCATGAACGAGGAAGAATTCATCTGGTGCATCGAGCAGACCATCAAGGGGCCGGATGGCTGGACCCCCAACATGATCCTTGATGATGGTGGTGACCTGACAACCCTCATGCATGAGAAATACCCCGAGCTCCTCAAGGAGGTCCGTGGCATTTCCGAGGAAACCACGACGGGCGTGCATCGCCTCTGGGACATGGAGCGCAAGGGGCTGCTCAAGGTTCCGGCCATCAATGTCAATGACAGCGTGACCAAGTCCAAGTTCGACAACCTCTATGGCTGCCGTGAGAGCCTCGTGGATGCCATCCGCCGTGGCACCGATGTCATGATGGCCGGCAAGGTGGCTGTTGTGGCCGGTTATGGTGACGTGGGCAAAGGCTCTGCCGCTTCCCTCCGCAGCGCAGGCTGCCGCGTGCTGGTGACGGAAGTTGACCCGATCTGCGCCCTTCAGGCTGCCATGGAAGGTTATGAGGTCGTCACGATGGAAAATGCCGCTCCCCGTGGCGACATCTTCGTAACCTGTACCGGCAACGAGGACATCATCACCATCGAACATATGCGTGAGATGAAGGACCGGGCCATTGTCTGCAATATCGGGCATTTTGACAGCGAGATTCAGGTCTCCGCCCTGCGCAACCACAAATGGACCAACATCAAGCCGCAGGTTGATGAGATCGAGCTGGCCCCGAACCGCCGCCTCATCCTTCTCTCCGAAGGCCGTCTGGTCAATCTGGGCAACGCCACAGGCCATCCGTCCTTCGTGATGTCCGCCTCCTTCACCAACCAGACGCTGGCACAGATCGAACTCTGGAATGCAAAACCAGGCCAGTATGAGGCAGGAAAAGTTTATACTCTGCCAAAAATCCTTGATGAAAAGGTTGCCGCTCTCCATCTTGCAAAGGTGGGCGCCACGCTCTCCAGAATGACACAGGCTCAGGCGGATTATATCGGGGTGTCCCCCAACGGGCCGTTCAAGCACGACCTGTACCGTTACTGATCCTTTCTGTCACTGTTCCCTGCCATCATTTCCGATGGCAGGGTCATAACCGACCAGTCATTCCTGCTTTCAGGGAAGGAACATATCATGGGTCTTTTCAACGACATCGTTTCCAAGGTTTCCAGCTTCGCCACGAGCCTGTTCGGCTCTTCTGCCAAGGCGGCGGATACGGCACAGCCAGCTGCCGGTGCTGCGGCTCCGTCCATCGCACAGGTGGATGTGGATGCCGTTCTGAAGGAACTGGCCGCCAAGGCTGGCCAGCCTCTGAACTACAAGGAATCCATCGTCGATCTGCTCAAGCTCCTGGGCCTCGACAGCTCCCTGCAGGCCCGTCAGAGTCTTGCTGACGATCTGCACTATACCGGGGACAAGAACGACACGGCCACGATGAATGTCTGGCTCATCAAGCAGGTCTATACCGAGCTTGCCAACAATGGCGGCAAGATCCCTGCTGGCTGGGGCCACTGAGTCCATATCTGGTCGGTATCCCTGTAACTGACCAGATGAAAAACCCCTCCGTCCAAATCATGGGCGGAGGGGTTTTTCGTACCTGATACCTGTCAGATATCCAGCAGCAGGCGACGGGGGTCCTCGATCAGCTCCTTGAGCCTCACAAGAAAACTGACCGCTTCCCGTCCATCCACCAGACGATGATCATAGGACAGGGCCACATACATCATGGGCCGGATGACAACCTGCCCATCCCGGGCCACGGGCCGGTCCTGGATGGCGTGCATCCCCAGCACACCGGACTGCGGTGCATTGAGAATGGGCGTGGACAGCAGGGACCCGAAAATCCCGCCATTGGTGATGGTAAAGCTGCCACCTTCCAGTTCTTTCAGGGCAAGGCCACCCTTACGAGCCCGTTTGCCATAATCGGCAATGCGGCGCTCCAGCTCGGCAAAACCAAGTGTCTCGGCCTTCCGCAGCACGGGCACGACCAGCCCCCGTTCCGTCCCCACGGCAATGCCCAGATTGACATGATCCTGATAAACGATCTCATGCCCTTCAATCCGGGCATTCAGCACCGGAAAATCCTTCAGGGCCCCTACGACAGCACGGGCAAAGAACGACATGAACCCCAGACGGGCCCCCTCATGCTTCTTCTCGAACAGCTCCCGATACTGGCTCCGCAGCGCCTTGACGGCACTCATGTCAATTTCATTGAACGTTGTCAGAATGGCGGCACTGTTCTGGGCTGCCTTGAGATTCCGGGCAATGGTCTGACGCAGGCGGCTCATCGGCACACGCCGCTCCCCCGTTCCCCTGTCTTCGGGAAGGGAGGCCACCGGTTCAGCCACAGCAGGAGCCGGATGAGTGACAGCTCCTCCCGTCACCACGGGCTGCTCTCCCTCTGCTGAAGCAGCTGGACCATGGTCCGTCACATCCTGCACCACGTCCTGGCTGTCCTGCTGCCTGTTTTCCTCAACCGCAGGGGCTGCTGCCTGATCATCCACGAATGCAATGACCTGCCCGACCTCAACATCCGTTCCTTCCGGCAGATCATGGCTCAGTGCCCCGGCTGCCGGAGCCGGCACATCCAGCGTGACCTTGTCCGTTTCCAGCTCAAGAACCGTCTCACCAGCCTTCACGTAATCGCCAGACTGTCTGAGCCAACGCATCACGGTTGCCTGTTTCAGGCTTTCACCAAGCACAGGGACTTTAATCTCAACCGTCATCGTGACTCCTGTCCTTCCAGAACTTGAAACATGGTCCCGGCCTCCCACCTCCCGGAAGAGACCCGGCCTCTCATTAGCCTTATATCTCCCTATGAGGCTATAGGGTAAAGCCTTCTCTTTGTCTTTTCACTTTTCCAGCAGGAAACCTTTCATGACCAGAACCCTGCCCGCTTTTCTTCAGTCAGACCACATATCCTCTCGGACACGCACTGCCCTGCTCGAAAGAATGGAACAGGAACAGGGCCAGAGGAAACATCTTTCCCCAGAGGCTTTTCAGCTTCTTGAGCTGGTCTGTGATGACATTCTGCCACAGGCACCACTTCTGGGTGAGCTGCATCTCAATCTGGCAGTCATGATCGATCAGGCTCTCGCTGGGCCTGGAGATGGATGGCGTTTTGCCGATCTGCCGACAGATATGGCCGCCTGGGAAGATGGTCTTGCCTCTCTGGAACTGTATGCCCGGGGCCTTTTTGGACAGGATTATGCCTCTCTTGACACGGATCAGCGTGGTACGCTGCTGGACAGGGCTTTTGATGGCTCCCTGCCGGTCAATGCTCAGGCGCCTTTTTCAGCCTCACAGATGAGGTTATGGAGTGGTGATCTCCGCAACCAGATCGTTGCAGCGTTTCTGGCGCATCCGATTGCACAGGAACGGCTTGGAATTTCCTCCAGCCTGACTGGTGGAGACAAGGAAATTCAAGGGTTTTCGGCTGAATCACTGACAAAAAAAGAGGCTTTTGAGCCGGAAAATGAGCGCCGTTTTTCAAAAATGGGATGAAGGAGAATTTCAGGGCTTTTCCGCCTCTGGAAGAAACAGGAAAAAGGGATCGTAGGGACATGAACCAAGGTCTTTCTTCATGGCGGCAAGCCAGTCTGGAGC
>NZ_LMYH01000006.1:0-46792 GCF_002917995.1 Parasaccharibacter apium | reverse complement strand
GGCTGGTACGGCCTCTCTGGCGGACAGCACGGCTGGTCACGTGACCAATGCTGACGGGGCGACCTTCAAGGCGACGGGTGGCACTCTGGCTTCTGCGGACAACAGCGGCAGCATGACGCTGGGTGCAGGCAACCATGTCACGGGTGATGTCACCAACAGCAGGGGTGACCTGACCCTTGACGGGAACCAGATTGCCGGGACGACGGCCAACCATGGTCAGCTGACGGCACAGAACGCCACGCTGGCCGATGTTGCCAACCAGGCTGGTACGGCCTCTCTGGCGGACAGCACGGCTGGTCACGTGACCAACGCTGACGGGGCGACCTTCAAGGCGACGGGTGGCACTCTGGCCTCTGCGGACAACAGCGGCAGCATGACGCTGGGTGCAGGCAACCATGTCACGGGTGATGTCACCAACAGCAAGGGTGACCTGACCCTTGACGGGAACCAGATTGCCGGGGCGCTGGCGGCCAATGGCGGATCTTTCAGCGTCACGGATCATGGTTCTGATGCCGGCTCCCTTGCCGGGTCTGGAAATGGTGTTCTCAATGGCACCCTGACTCTGACCAATGCCAAGGATACCTATGCCGGGTCCCTGTCCGGCAATGGCGGGCTGACACTTTCCGGTGGTCATGAGACGTTGACAGACCAGTCCCATCTTGGGGGGCCTGTCTCCGTGGCTGGTGGTACGCTGGCTCTGGCCGGGGCGAAGGCTCAGCTGACGACAGACAGTAGTGTGAAGATTGGTGCAGGCAAGGCGGGTGACGTCAGCCTCTCTGATGGTGCAGCTCTCCACAGCCATGGTCCGGTCGTGTTTGCCAAAGCGGAGACAGCTCCGGCTGATGGCACCGACGCCAGACTCGATGTGCTGAGTGGCAGCAGGCTGAGTGCTGGTGATGTTGACGGCAAGCCCGGCCTGGTGGCCGAAGAGGGTGCCAAGGCCCAGCTGACGCTGGATGGCGGTACGCTCCAGAACATCAAGGGTTCTGATCTGACCAGCAACGTGAATACGGCCATCGGCTCCAAGGGGGCAGTGTTCGACGTGCAGGATGAGAACCGGATGACACTGGGCAATAATGTCGTCCTGACGGATGATGGCAGTGCCGGTGATCATGCCCTGACCAAGACGGGCACCGGGGTGCTCACGTTTGCTGGTGATGGTTCCGGCTTCAGTGGTCCGACGGACATCCAGTCCGGAGACATGATTGTTGATGGCAACATGGGCCATTCTGCCATGACCGTGCAGCATGGTGCCGTTCTGGCCGGTAATGGCTCCGTGGGCAGCACGGTCGTGTCCAGCGGTGGTATGCTGGGAGCTGGCAACGAGACAGATGCGGGTGCCCTGCATGTCATGGGTGATCTGACCATGGCCAAGGGCTCGGTCCTGTCCATCCGCGGGAGCAATGAGGCGACCGGGCGTCAGCTGGTCGCACCGGACGGCTTCTCCTACAGCGAGCTGAAGTCTGACCAGGTTCTGGTCTCAGGCAAGGCGGACCTCCAGGGGGGTACGCTGGCTCTGAAGGTGAAGGACCCGACGGCCCTGAAATATGGTCAGGCCTACCATGTGCTGACGGCCAATGGTGGCGTGAATGGTCATTATGATGACCTGGAGACCAATATCGGTCAGGATTACGCCTATCTTGATCCTCGTCTTGTCTATCAGGGCAATGATGTGGATGTGATGCTGCGTCGTTCCATCCATGGTTTCGAGTATGTGGGCCAGACCCGCAACGAGATCGCTGCCGGGGAAGGGCTGAACCATATCTCCGAAAACAGTGATCTGGCCAAGGCCATGACGGTCCTGACAAAAGACCAGGCCCGTCATGCCCTGAACAACCTGTCTGGTGAGCTTCACGCCTCCATCCGTACAGGGTTGATCCAGGACAGCTTCTATATCCGCAATGCAGCCCTGAACCGTCTGGCTGCGGCCGACTGTGACTATGGTCACAATGGCCAGAGCTTCTATGACCTGAAGACACGCAGGAAGGATGGCGCCTGCTATTCCGATCATGCGGTCCTGTGGGGGCAGGCCTATGGTGGCATGGGCTTCAACAGTGGGGACGGCAATGCTGCCCTCATGCACCATAACACCGCAGGCTTTGTCATCGGGGCGGATGGGCCAATCAACCATAGCAACTGGCGTGTTGGCGGGCTGATCTCTTACGGTCATTCCCAGTTCAACGTTCAGCGTGGTCGTTCCTCCTCGGCCAACAGCAACAATATCAGCATTGGTGCCTATGCCGGGACGCACTGGGGTCGCCTGAATCTCCGCTTCGGGGCCATCTATAGCTGGAACGTCATCAATACCCATCGTCATGTTGCCGTGGGTGATTATGGCGGGCGTCTCAGCAGCAGCTATCTGGGTGGTACGGCCCAGGGCTTCGGGGAGCTGGGTTACAAGTTCCGTGGGGAACGCAGCATGTTCGAGCCGTTCATGAACGTGGCTTATGTGAACATGCAGAGCGACAGCTATCGTGAGCATGGCAACGAGGCTGCCCTGCACAGCCACGGGACGGATACGGGTGTGACCTTCTCGAGCTTCGGCTTCCGCACGGCAACGACTGTAGGCATTGGCAAGGCGGTCTTCATGCCGCACCTGTCCGCTGCATACCGTCATGCCTTTGGTCGGACGGGCTCCCGCCAGCGTGAGACCTTCGCCATGGGTAGTGGTGCCGGTGACATGGATGTGGCCGGTGTGCTGCTTTCCAGAAATGCGGCCGTCGTGCAGGCTGGTGTGACCGCCCGGGTGAGCGAGCGTGTTGACCTGGACCTGTCCTATATCGGGCAGTATGGCAACCAGTCCACCGAGAGTGGTGGGACAGGGTCCGTCAAGGTCCGCTTCTGAGAGGCGGACCGGGGGACATCTCCTGCTGGAAGGAACGGGGTGGGGCGCAGGCTCCACCCCGTTTTTTCATGCCCTTCTGCCAGGGAGAAAGGCCTTCAGGGAAGGCGGAACGGTTCAGAAATCCTGCACGTCTTTCGGGCGGAAGACTGTGATGCCGAGGCTGATGAAACTTCCCGAAAGAACGCAGAGGATGGCGGCAGCAGGCAACCCTCCTGCCAGCAGCGGAGCAAGGGAGGGGACCAGCCGCCCGGCCACACCCTGCCCCAGAGAGCCGACAGCATAGCTGGTGCCCATGCCTGCGCTGCGGCCTGCATCGGGGAAGCGCTGGGAGAGATAATGGGGCACCAGAGCATAGATACCGGAGGCCGCTGCCCCGATGAAGAAGGCGGAGGCCAGCAGGATGGCCCATGGTCCAGCTGTGAGGAAGGGGATGATCAGCAGCATGACAGCTCCGAGCGCCACCCGCATGACGAGCCCTTCCCCGAAGCGGGTTGCCAGTGCCCCGCAGAGGATCTTCCCGGCAAGCGAGCCGAGGCAGTAGAGGGCCACCGGCCAGAAGATGAGCTGGGGGCTGAGATGGTGGTTGTCCCGCAGGATAGCAGGATAGAATGTGTAGAGGGCGGCCTTCTGGAACTCCAGAAAACACATGAAGGCAATGGCCTGGAAGGCGGCGCCGTTCCAGAACTGCCGGGCAGTCTGCCAGAAAGAGGCGGCCGGTTCTGCCGGAGCCTGATCGTGCTGACGCTTTTTCTCTTCCTGCGCAGCGAGCCAGAGAGGGCTTTCCTTCACCCTGAAACGGATGAAGAAGATGAGCAGGGCAGGCAGCAGCCCGATGAAAAACATGACACGCCAGCCATGATGGGGCAGGATGAGGGCCTGTGCTCCGGCCGCTGCCATATAGCCGATTTCGTAACCGGCCATCATGGTGGCGGAGGCCAGAGGCCGCAGCGGGCCGGGAACACTTTCCATCAGCAGGGTGGCGGAGGCCGTCCATTCTCCACCAAAACCGATCCCGAACAGGAATTGTGTGATGACCAGCGTGGTGATGCTGTGGGTTGTCCCCGTGAGGGCGGCAAAGAGGGCGAAGAAGAGGATGCCGAGCGTGAAGGCAGGCTTGCGACCGAAACGGTCGGAGAGCCAGCCCCAACCCGTGTTGCCTACGGCCCGTCCCAGAGCCTGTGCCAGAAAGACACTGCCAAGGGCGGCCAGCGTGCAGCCGAAATCCCGGGCAATGTCGGGCAGGGTGAACATCAGGGTTGTCTGGTCAAAGGCATCGAGAAACCAGCCGCTGAAAGCAGCAAGGGTGACCTGCCAGTAAGGCAGCAGGGCGCTGAATCCGGGCCGGCCACCCGGAGAGGAGGAAGAAGCGGAAACAGGCAAGACAGGCCTCCGGCAAACGATGGTCCCCGCCTGGGGAGATATGGAGCCACCAGCTATAGAGGAGTGGGTAAAAAAACTGTAGCCAGATAGTCCTGTTTAATGGGTCCTGTAACCATGTTTTCGTTTATAACAGTGTTTAAACCTTGCTTTCTGGGGGGCGGACCATAAATTGATGACCCTGAGGAGAGCAATGTCTATGAATTATGATACCCTGTTCCAGAATGCGCTGGATGGCCTCCGGGCTGATGGCAGCTACCGTTATTTTGCGGAGCTGGAACGTCACGTCGGCAGGTTTCCCAAAGCCTTCCACCATGGCGTCGGGCGTGATGTAACGGTCTGGTGCTCCAACGACTATCTGGGTATGGGGCAGCACCCCGCAGTGCTGGAGGCCATCCATAAATCTCTGGATGAAAGTGGTGCAGGTGCAGGCGGGACACGGAACATTTCCGGCACCAACCATCATCATGTCCTGCTGGAAAAGGAGCTGGCCTCCCTGCATGGCAAGGAAAGTGCCCTGCTTTTCAATTCCGGTTATCTCTCCAACTGGGTGACGCTGGGCACGTTGGCCGCACGGCTGAAAGGCTGTGTCGTGCTGTCTGATGAACTCAATCATGCCTCCATGATTGAAGGCATCCGCCATTCCCGTGCGGAGAAACGCATCTTCAGGCACAATGATCTTGAAGACCTTGAGGCCAGGCTGAAAGAGCTGCCTCTGGATACGCCGAAGATCATCGCCTTCGAGTCCGTCTATTCCATGAATGGCGACATTGCTCCGATTGAAGAAATCTGCGATCTGGCCGACCGTTACAACGCCATGACCTATCTGGATGAGGTCCATGCCGTGGGCATGTATGGCCCGCAGGGTGGCGGCGTAGCGCAGGAGCGTGGTCTGGAACACCGGCTGACCGTCATCGAGGGGACGTTGGGCAAGGCCTATGGCGTGGTGGGGGGCTATATCGCAGCCTCTGCTGCCCTGTGTGATTTCGTGCGCTCTTTTGGCTCAGGCTTCATTTTCTCCACCTCCCTGCCGCCGATGATTGCGGCGGGTGTGCTGGCCAGTGTCCGGCATCTGCGCCACAGCGATGCCGAGCGCAAGGGGCAGCGGGAGGCCGTGGCCCTGTTGCGGAAGAAGCTGGACGAGGTGAAAATCCCCTACATGCCTGGTCAGTCGCACATCACGCCCGTCATGGTGGGAGATGCCACCCTCTGCCGTGAGCTGACGGACAGCCTGCTGAAGCGCTTCGGCCATTATCTCCAGCCTATCAACTATCCGACCGTCCCCCGAGGGACGGAGCGCCTGCGCCTGACCCCGGGGCCGCTCCATACGGAAGAGGAGCTGACCTCTCTGGTCAGTGCGCTGGACACGCTCTGGACAGAACTGAAACTGCCCCGTTCGGAGGCTTAAAAGCCTCCGACAATCTGAAAGTCGCAGAAGGTCCCACGACGGTTTGCCAGTTCCGTCGTGTGGATGCGGCGTAGGCGGATGCCAGCATCAAAAGTGACGTTGATGTGCTGGTTCAGACTGCCGGTAAGGTCGGCGCCCACGCTGGCGAGGGTGGCCGCCCGGGCGCCCGTGCCCACATGGTGGACCTGCCGGTTGTCCGCCCAGTCCCAGAAGATGCCAAGCTTGTTGCTGTCCGGCTGTCCCGGTGTGGGCAGGTGAGCCAGCTGGAGCAGGGAGAGAGCGGGAGTGAAGACTTCCTCGCTGACGGCATTGCCGTTGCTGCCGAAGGATGTATTGGCAAAATAGCCACGGGCATTGCCCATGCCGCCGATCATGAGCTGTTCACTATAGAGCAGGTTCTTGCTGGCCCGCTGGAATGTTACCTTCGTTGTGGAAGAAAAGCCGTAGGGCAGGTTCTGTGTCCGGGTGAGCATCAGCCGGTCATAGACATAATTGGGGCTGGAGAGAGGGAAGATGCTCTCATAGGCTCGCCGCGTATCATTTTTCATCAGGCCGCCGGGACCGTAGAAAAACTGGTTGTTGATCTGCGTCTGCCCCCACGGGTCCTGTATGGACCCTGTATAGCCCACGACAAACTGGGCCGTGGCGGCTTTGGAGAGCGTGATGGTGTGGGCATGGTAGAACTGGTCGGAATGGGTGTTTTTCCAGTCAAAACCGAGCTGGATCATGCCGTCCAGCCCGGCATCCCGGCCAAGGGCAATATGGTCGAACATGTGCAGCCAGCGCAGTGAAACCTGCCCGCTGAGACCCCGGTTGATGAGGCCCGGCGTGTTGCTGGTCGGGTGGGAGAGGGCATAGTTCCCGAAAATCTGCAAGGCATTATGGCCGAGGAGCGGGATGGTCCAGCTGCCCGTGTGGTTGTCGAACCGGTTCATGAAGGTGCGGTTGAACTGGTAGGTCAGTATCTGTCCCAGCCCGAAAGCATTGCCCCATGAGGCCCCCGTGTACCAGTTGAGCCGGCCCAGTGAGCGGTCCGCCTGATTGTTCATGGCGGCATAGCCATAGACGGGAAAGCGGTCTGTCACGTTGATGTCCACATCCGTGCTGCCGGGGTGGCTGCCGGGGCGGTAGATGAGGTCCGCCGTGCGGAAGGGGTTGAGGTTCAGCCAGTCCAGGTCTGTCTGGAGGGCCGTCAGGGCCATGGTCTGGTTGGGAGTGAGGTTGCTGGCCTGCCGGACCTGCCAGGCAGGCGTCCAGCGGTTGCCATGCACGGTGATGCGATCAAGCCGGTATTCCGAGACATCAATATGCAGCACGCCCCCGTGTACACGCTGGGGAGGTACGGTGATGCTGATGAAGGCCCGGTCATGCTGGCGGAAGAAGATGGCGATGGCTCCCGTCAGCTCATGCATTTTCTGGAATGTCAGAGGATGGCCGATATAGGGGAGGATTACCCGATAGAGACCGGGTGCGTGGCTCAGCTTCAGCCCTTCGGAAGAAATGGGCTGCTGGGCTGTTCTGCTGCCTGTATGGCCTGCCGGCTGCAGGATGACGGCCTGGAGGCGGGGCAGGGCGAGAGTGTCTTCCAGATGCGGGGTCGGGTTGGGGCCCGCAGTCCCCGGCTGGAGAGGGATGATGGGGTGGGATGATGGTGTACGGCTGGTATCCGGTTCGGTCCCTCTGGTATCGGCAGAGGGACTGCCGATCGTATGATGATTGAAAAACCCCAAGGGGGTGGGCAGGGCTGTAGCCGGAATCCCGGCGGGGGTGCTGGCCGGAGGAATGGTCTGGGCCATGGCTGTTCCCGGTAGAAACAGGGCCGCCAGAGCCATGGCGGACCCGCAGGACGGGAAAGAGAGGACGGGCAGGGCGAAAAGACGGAACGGGCTGACGGTCACGGGGCAGCAGCACCGGGGAGAGCACTGTTGCGCAGCTCCACATCTCCATCAGGCAGGGTCTCCGCCTTGTTGACGGGAATTTCGCTGGAGCGGTTTCCTGCAAGGGTAAAGGCATTCCCGTCGGCACTGGCCAGGCTGGCGGCGGCATCCAGCGTCAGGGCGCTGTCGCTGGAGCCGGTGCGGGCGCAGGGTTCCGGGAGAATGTAAAGCCCGGTCGGGCCGAAGGAGGCATTCAGGGTGGCACGGCGTGCCCTGGGCGCCTTGGGGTCTGTCGTGGTCAGGTCGGGCTGGGCGCTGACTCCGATGGTTACCGTCTCGAACCCTTTGCCGTGTCTCAGCGTGCCGAAGCGGTACGGCGTGTGTGGCCCTGCAGTTTTCATGGAGGTTGGCAGATGGGCCGTGCCCGGTGTCTGGCACCCGCCGGGAGAGACAAGCAGCCCGTTGGGCGCTGTGACCGTGCCATCCGCTGCAATATGGTAAAGTTCCCCGGTAAGGCTGGTCTGGTTCTTTATGGGGGAATGGGTGTTGCCCACGACACTGTCGAGCATCGTGTTGGCGGTGGTTGCGCTCCGGGCGCCCGGGGAATAACCGGCCACCGGTGTGCTCTGGCCCAATGCTGACCGGGGAGCAGAGACATACAGTACACCGCCAGCCAGCAGGGCAGGCAGGATTCTGGTCAGAATGGCTGTGGTGCAGGCACCCATGACAGATGACCCCCCCTTGGTGGACAGACAATGCAGCCGTTCACGGACAGGGGATGTATAAAGTATCTTTCATGAGTGGCAAAGTATTTCGGGGAAGTGGGAACAGTCCCGGCCTGTCCCGACCATATCGGGACAGGCCGGGAGGGGCCTCATCTCTGTGCCACACTTTCAGGCAGGGAAATGGTTGGCTGGGCTATCCCGGCCTCATCAACATAGGGCCCTTCCGCCAGGAGCTGGATGCTCAGCATGTCCCGCTCATGAATGGTGGGAAACTCTTCCAGAGAGAGGAGGGCGTTGCCGTTTGTCCAGCGGCAGGGGCTGTTCTCCACCACATCCCAGCCGGAAGCGTGAGGATCCGACATATGGGATGTCAGGCTGTGGGTCTGCTTTTCCTGGTACAGCTCCACGGCACCGACGAGGACACCGAGGAAACGGCGGTCATCCACATAGGGGCCGATGGTGTCGCAGGGGCGGCTTGTGCGGGAGCGAAGGTAAAGGGCTGTCACGCCTTCCGGCAGAAGGAAGATGGCCCGGTCCTGTATCCGGCGGACAGGGTAGAGAACGTCCCCGGCATTGGTGACCAGATGGAAGTCTGAATCCTGCACCAGGGAGACAGGTGGTACCTGCCGGGTAAAACCGAGGGCGCGGGCCCGCTCGTCCAGCGCCTCATGCAGTGGCTGGATGGAGGCGGTATCCACGGTCAGCGGAGCGCAGGCATCCTTTTCCCAGCTCTTGGAGGGCGGGAAGGCCACGACATTTCCTTCCTGGAGGAAAGTCATCTCATGGAAATTGCGGCGGCTGCTGCCGCTGAGATAACTTTCCGTCATCACGCTGTTGGCACGGACGATGCTGTGCTCTGCCGTCTCAAAGTGATAATAGTCATAAGAGAGACGTTCACGGTCATAGTGGATGGACCGGTGATTGACGAGCATCCGCACCGGGACGAAATGGCCATCAAGATAGAGCGTGTGCTCTGATGTTACATACAGGTCGGCATCAGGGCAGCCATCTCCCAGTGCATTTTTTCTGATGCAGACGGCATAGCCTGCCCGGTCATCCGGCAGATGGGGCTGGACATCGATACGGCCCCGCCCTGCCCATGTTATCGGCTCCAGCTTCTGGTTGCCGTCAGGGCCGGTCAGGACGAGATCACCAACAGCGAGAGTTTCGACAGCCCGAGGTCCAGCATCCGTCATGATCATGGACCCGGGGAGGAAGCAGGCAATGTCGATGTTGGTGACGCCGGTGTCAAAGGTCCAGTCGACATTGCTGAGTGTTACAGGCGATCCCGGTGTCGCTGGGCTGCCCTGATTCAGGGAATCAAAGCCCGTATTGGGGACAAGCTGTAGATAGAGATAATGCTTCCCGGTTTGGACGGCTGCTGCCAGATTGGACAGGCCAAGATACGTCTGTTGTTCGTCAGGAGGAAGAGGGGCATACTGTTGCCCGTCCCCTATCTGTTTTATGAATTGAACATTCTTTATCGCAAACTCTGCAACGACAGAAGGAGTTGGAGGAATGACATCCATGTAGGTAAACGAACCTACATAAGACAGGTACGTTACAGCAAAAACATTTGTGTTGGGGATATGCATGAGGACAACAGCCTTGTCTCCCGACTGGCTTATGTTCACGCCCTGGACCATGGCCAGCTGATATATCGGCTGGGCAGAAGTGAGTTGGTTTGTTGCAGTGAGCCGGGTGTTGAAAACGTTCCCGGTTGCTGGGTTCGGGAGGGTCTCCGGACCAAACCAGAAGCCGGGGAGACCAGTAGTATTGCCGCCCCCTGTATCAGGAGACAGGTTGGAGTACTTCTGTGGTTTTTCCCATGTGATTGACATGACTGTTCTCCAGTGGGGTGCAGACCGTCGATGATTCTGTACGAAATAGGGAGATGATGATGAGGCTCTGTGGTATTTTTGTGGTGTAATTTCAGCGATGATATCTGAATTCCTTGAATGGTATTAGAAAAAGAAAAGATTTTCCTGTTAATGAATTGTACTATTTTTCACTAATATAGTATTAATCAATTTATTATTGAATTTTTATTAATTTCTGTTCCTCCCTTGAATGTGAGTAACAGACCTGTGTGCCCTCTCCTCTTTTGCAGGAGGGGCAGGGTGGATATGATGGGAGCCGAAATGACACAGTCTGCACGATATGGGCCAGCCATGGCTGGGGTCAGAAACAAGGATGGGCAGGAATGCAAGATGCTGGCCGAGCAGGCTACCGATTGTCTTCTGGACTATCTGTACGGGGAGCCGAAGGCCCTGGTCGAGGATAGTGCGGTGTTCCTGCTGGAGATACGGAAGATATGGCAGCAGCATGGTGTGGATGAAAGTGCCATCTGGCAGGAACTGAGTGAGCGGATTGACCTTTCATCCGATTTGCTGAAACGTGGCATCCGGGCCCGCAAGGGGGGCCGTTACCGCTCCACGAAGCTGCCCTGACAGGCTGGTGGCAGGTAGCGGGATTGATGGTGGAAGAGCGACGGGAGCCGCAATGACAGGCCTGCACGGAACATTTCTGGAGCATCTTGGCGCGATGGACTGGGCCATGCTGGTTCTTGTTGGCCTGTCGGCCCTCTGGGGGCTGGTGAGAGGGCTTTCGCACGAGAGCGGAGCCCTGCTGGTCTGGATAGGCAGTTTCTGGCTGGTAGGCCGCTGGGGGGGCGTGGCCTTGTCCCATCTGGCTCCGCTTGTTTCCCCTACCTTTCAGGGGACGGCTGTTTTCACCTGGGGCGGGCGGCTGGGGCTGTTCGTTCTGGTCATGATTGTTCTGAATCTGGTGACCAGCCAGCTGGCCCGTGGCATGAGAGGGCTGCTCTCCGGCCCGTTGGACGCACTGCTTGGGGCTGGTTTCGGGCTGGTGCGGGGTTATGTCGTGCTGGTGCTGCTCTTCTGTGCGGGCAGCTATCTGGCGCAGGACTGGCTGGAAGCCGCCATGCAGGGGAGCGTCCTTGCACCCTTCGTGGTGCGTGGCGTGGCTTTTTTGCAGGGATATATACCGCTTTCATGGTCGGAACATCTTGCCTTTCTGCCATCGAATAGCCATTGAAGGGGGGTCGCAGGCATCACCCTGACGGACAGGCTGCCCTGAAGAAGGGCAATGGCCGGTTTTTTCAAGGGGTTGGCTGCCTGTGCCGCTGTGCCACTTAGATATGAGCGGGATTCGCCCGTCAGGTTTGCTCCATCGATATGTCTTTTCCTGAATCGTCCAGTCGTCCCTATGAGGAATGTGGTGTTTTTGGTGTCTGGGGTGTGCCGAATGCGGCAGCGCTGACAGCTCTCGGCCTGCATGCCCTCCAGCATCGTGGTCAGGAGGCGGCCGGTATCGTCAGTTTTGATGGCGACACGTTCCACCAGCACAAGGCGCTGGGCCTTGTCGGAGATGTGTTTGGCAATCAGGACGTGATAGCAGGCCTGCCGGGGGAGGCGGCCATAGGGCACAACCGTTATGGCACAACGGGTGGCAGCCATGTGCGCAATGTCCAGCCCATCTATGCCGATTACGCCTTTGGTGGTCTGGCCGTGGCCCATAATGGCAATCTGACCAATGCCGCCACCCTGCGCAAGGCGCTGGTAAAGCGTGGCTGTATTTTCCATTCCACGATGGATACGGAGGTCATCGTCCATCTTGTCGCCATTTCGCTCTATGACACGGTGATCGAGCGGTTGATGGATGCGGCAAAGAAGATCAAGGGGGCTTATTCCCTCATTACCCTGACACCGGATGACGGGATGCTGGGGATGAGGGACCCGCTGGGCGTGCGACCGCTGGTTCTGGGCCGCATGCCCGGGCATGAGGACAAACAGGGCGGCTGGGTGCTGGCCAGTGAGACCTGTGCGCTGGACATCATCGGTGCTGACTATGTGCGTGACATCGAGCCGGGTGAAATTGTCGTCATCAATGCGGATGGGGTGAAATCTCTCTGGCCGTTTGGGGATGTTGGCCGCCGGTTCTGCATTTTTGAATACATCTATTTTGCCCGGCCGGATTCCGTGCTGGAGGGACAGTCCGTCTATGAAGTGCGGACCCGCATCGGTGGCGAATTGGCCCGGGAGAGTGGGGTCGACGCTGATGTGGTCGTGCCTGTGCCGGATTCTGGCGTGCCTTCTGCCATCGGGTATGCTCATGAGAGTGGCCTGCCTTATGAGATGGGCATCGTGCGCAACCATTATGTGGGCCGGACGTTCATCCAGCCGACCGACCAGGTCCGTAATCTTGGCGTGAAGATGAAACACTCGGCCAATAAGGCCGTGCTGGAAGGACGCCGGGTCATTCTGGTGGACGATTCCATCGTGCGCGGCACAACATCCCGCAAGATTGTGGACATGGTCCGGGCGGCGGGAGCGAAGGAAGTGCACATGCGCATCACTTCTCCACCGACCAAACATCCCTGCTTCTACGGGATTGATACGCCCTCCGAGAAGCATCTTCTGGCCGCCCGTCATTCGCTGGAAGAGATGTGCAAGGCCATCAATGCGGACAGTCTGGCGTTCATCAGTTTCGATGGCCTCTACCGTGCCCTTGGTCATCAGGGGCGCCCGGTGGAGAACCATACAAACTGCGATGCCTGCTTCTCCGGGGATTACCCCATCACACTGGTGGACAAGGATGGCAATCTGATCCAGCAGTAAGTGGGTCAAGCCCACGCTGCATAAAAAAGGGCCTGGCGGCTGGTTCTGCCAGGCCTTTTTTGTGTGTGGATGCTGCCTCTCAGTTTTTGGGTGGTTTGATGTTCGGCTGGAGCATCAGTTTCGGGTCGGCCACACGGTCATACTCCTCACCTGTCATGAAGCCGAGAGCCAGCGCACTCTGGCGGGGGCTGAGACCGTTCTCCATGGCATGGTGAGCGACCTGCGAGGCTCTGTCATACCCAATGCTGGGGGACAGGGCCGTGACCAGCACAAGGGAATGGTCCAGCTGCTGGCGGATATGGTCCTCATTGGCGGTCGTGCCCTCGATGAGGAAGCGGCGGAAATTTTCCATGCCGTCATGCAGCAGGGTCAGGCTCTGCATGATGTTCTGGATCATCACGGGCTTGTAGGCGTTCATGTCCAGCATTCCGCCAGCGCCCGCCATGCCCACGACCACGTCATTGCCCATGACCTGAAGGCACAGCATCGTCAGGGCTTCGGCCTGCGTGGGGTTGATCTTGCCGGGCATGATGGAGGAGCCGGGTTCATTCACCGGCAGGTTCAGCTCACCCAGCCCCGCCCGGGGTCCGCAGGCCAGCAGGCGGATGTCGTTGGCGATCTTGAAGAGGCTGCCCGCCAGCGTCCGCAGGGTAGAGGAGAGATGCACCAGAGCATCATGTGCTCCCTGCAGGGCAAATTTGTTGGCCCCGCTGGTGAAGTCCAGCTGGGTGAGGCGGGCAATCTCCTTGCAGGCCCGGGCAGCGAACTGCGGGTCGGTGTTCACGCCCGTACCAAGGGCTGTCCCCCCCAGAGCCAGCGGCAGCAGTCCGTCACGGGCCTGCTCCAGCCGCTGGAGGTTGTCTTCCAGCATCCCGGCATAGCCTTCCCATTCCTGTCCCAGCGTGATGGGCACGGCATCCTGAAGATGTGTCCGCCCTACCTTGACGATGTGCTTCCACTGTGCGGCTTTGTGGGCAATGGCCCCGTGCAGGCGTTCCAGCGCCGGGATCAGGCGGCGATGGGCTGTCAGGGCGCTGGCAATGTACATGGCACTGGGGAAGGTGTCGTTGGTGGATTGTGCCATGTTTACATGGTCATTCGGGTGCAGCGGCTTCTTGCTGCCCAGTTTCTGCCCGGTCATCTGGCTGGCCCGGTTGGCGATGACCTCATTGACATTCATGTTGAACTGCGTGCCGGAGCCAGTCATCCAGACATGGAGAGGGAAGTGCCGGTCATGCATTCCGCTCATGATCTCGTCACAGATGCGGACGATGAGCTCTGCCTTGTCCTTTTCCAGCCGTCCGCTGGCCGCATTGGCTACGGCGCAGGCCCGCTTGAGAATGGCATAGGCCTCGATCATCTCACGGGGGATGAGTTCCTGCCCGATGCTGAAATAGCGGAGTGACCGCTGGGTCTGGGCCCCCCAGAGGGCTGTCTGGGGAACGTCGATCGGGCCGAGGCCATCAGTTTCTGTACGGTTTGCCATGATGAAGAGGTCCTGCCGGAGAATGGTGGAAAAGAGGAGAGGGTCAGGCTGCCCGGTAGGGCTGGTAGCGGGGCCGCCAGCTCAGGGTGGAGAGGGCTTCCTGCAAGGCTTCATCATCAAGGGCAGGGCAGAGCTGTTCTTCCTGGGCCTGCCGGGCTACGGCGTGGGCAACCTTCAGGGCGACATCATGAATGGTCTCAATGGGGGGAAGCAGGTTGCTGCCCCCGGTCTGCATCGGGGAGAGGGCCGCAACAGCCTGTGCTGCGGCCATGATCATCCCCTCGCTGATGTTTTCTGCCTTGCAGGCCAGCGCCCCCAGCCCAAGACCGGGGAAGATGTAGGAATTGTTGGTCTGGTCAATGATGATGCTGCGGTCATCAAGTTCAACCGGGGAGAACGGGCTGCCCGTGCTGACGATGGCCCGTCCGCCTGTCCATGTCAGAATGTCCATCGGAGTGGCCTCGACATGGCTTGTCGGGTTGGAGAGAGGGAAGATGAGGGGATGGGAGCAGTATGACGCCATCTCCCGGATCATGGCTTCCTTGAAGAGGCCCGCCTGACCGGAAACACCAATGAGGATGGTCGGGTGATTCTTGCTGATGACCTCCGCCAGAGTCCGCCCCTGTCCATTCTGGGCTGTTTCATCCTGCCGGGCAAAGAGGGCCTGCCCTTCGCTCAGCCCGTCCATGTCATGGGTCAGCAGGCCTTGGCGGTCCACGATATAGAAACGCTTCAGGGCCTCTTCCTGCGACAGCCCTTCGGCCTTCATGGCGGCAAGGAGAAGCCCGGCAATGCCAATACCCGCCGCACCGCCGCCTGCAAAGGCAATGCACTGCTGCTCCAGTGTTTCGCCTTTGGCCTTCAGGCCGCTGAGGATGGCAGCCGTGGCAATGCCTGCCGTGCCCTGAATGTCATCATTGAAGCTGGGAATACGGTTCCGATAACGCTGGAGAAGTGGTGCGGCATTGCGTCCGGCAAAATCCTCCCAGTGCAGCAGGCAGCCCGGCCAGCGGGCCTGAAGGGCCGTTACGAATTCCTCGATGAAGTCTTCATAGTCCTGCCCTCTCAGGCGGGGGGTGCGGCTGCCGATATAGGTAGGGTCATTGCGGAGGGCGACGTTGTCCGTCCCGACATCCAGCATGATGGGCATCATCAGGGCCGGATTGATCCCGGCGCAGGCCGTGTAGAGGGAAATCTTACCAATGGGGATGCCCATGCCATTGGCTCCCAGATCGCCCAGCCCGAGGATGCGCTCACCATCCGTGACGATGACAAGGCGGATGTCGTCATTGGGGATGGCAGCCAGCCGACCTGCCATGTGTCCACGGTCCGACCCGGAGAGAAAGAGCCCCCGTGGTTTCTGCCAGATTCTGGAGAACTCCTGACAGGCCTGCCCTACACCCGGTGTGTACACGACAGGCATGAGCTCCGTGAGATACTTCTGCAACAGGGCATAGAAGAGGGTCTCGTTCGTGTCCTGTATGGCACGGAGGCGAACATGCCGGTCCAGCATGTCCGTTTCACTCATGATGTTTTCATAGGCCTGTGCGACCTGCTCTTCCAGCGTGTGGATGCCGGGTGGAAGGAGACCATGCAGCCCCAGGGCCGTGCGTTCTTCCCAGGGGAAGGCGGTGCCCTTGTTCAGGAGGGGATCATTCAGCACTGCCATGCCACGCTGGGTGACGGGATGGGAAGATGGCGTAGCGGACATGGGTATGATCCTCCGGAATCATGCAGGCTGGAAAACGGGGCAGATGATAGGCTCATGAAGGGTGAAAAGGAACCCGCCTTCAGTCTTTGTGGAGGTGCAGCCACCGGTCTCCGGCAAAGCGGAACTGGGCAAAGATGAACCCTACGGCCAGTCCTGCCAGCATGAGCAGAATCAACCATGGGGAGAAGGGGGCGAAGAGCTGGGGAAAAAGCAGCCGGGTGAGGCCAAGGACCAGCGCCAGACCGCAGAGAGAGGAGAGCAGGACCTCCCGTTTCACAGGGCCATAATGTTTTTCGGCCCGGCAGTGCGGGCAGACACTGGCCGTGTTCTGTAGCGGCTGATGGCAGCAGGGGCAGGCACTCATGCTGCGTGGGGGCAGGCTTTGCGGGGTGCTGTCCAGACGGGTGGCCGCACTGCGTGTCAGGCGGGGGAGTGGACCGGGTTTCATGGCTGTTGGCCACTCTGGGAAGTGGATGATGGTGTCATGGTGCTGGCCGGTGGGCTGATGGGCGAGGTCCTGAAGGCGGATGCTGGAATCTGGCTGGCAGACTGCGGTCCGAAGAAGGGCTGGCCATTGATGGCATAGAGCAGCAGGGCCAGCAGGGGGATGAGCAGCAGGGTGGCAAGGCCGATGATCTTGTGGGCATTGCCTGCACCGGAGAGGCTCCGGGGCGGGGTGGAGACATGGTTGACGATCTCCCGCTCCGTCTCGATGCGGGCTGCATCATAGGGCTGTTTTTCCAGCAGGCCGGCCTTCCGGTCCCGTTCCAGCGAATCAAGCCGACGTCTGTAGAGGGACAGGGTGGGGTCGTCCGTCTGGCTGGAGACCTTCACCCGCAGGATGAGGCTGAGGCCGATGGGCAGCCCGATGAACAGGCAGATGAGAGCAACGATCAGCAGTGACATGGGTCAGTCCTTTTTCAGCAGGCTGTCCAGAGTGCGGCGTTCTTCCGGTGTGAGGGGTGCCGGTGGCGGAGCGGGACGGTACCAGAAACGGCAGGCCAGAAGCAGGGCCACCATGAGGCCGAGCAGGGGCATGAGCCAGAGCAGCGCCGTGGCTGGCGAGAAGGCGGGGCGAAGCCGGATGAATTCTCCGTATCGCTGGACCATCCAGGCCCTGATCTCTTTCGCCGTATGTCCCAGCTGGAGCTGCTGGCGGACAGCATGGCGCAGGTCCCTGGCCAGAGGGGCAGAACTTTCCTCGATGCTTTCATTCTGGCAGACGAGGCAGCGGAGCTGCTGGCCGATCTGCTGTGCCTTCCGCTCAAGGGCCGGGTCAGACAGCATCTCATCCGGCGTGTCCACGGCCAGACAGGTCGGGCTGACGAGAAGCAGCAGGAGCAGGGTGACGGCCAGCCTCATGGTGCTGCCTCCAGATGCGGAACGACACGGGTCTGGTAGACCGCCTCCGTCAGGCCACCCGTTCCATGCCAGACAATCCGTCCGCCCATCTGCGGGTCAGGCATGATGAGAAAGGCTTCCGGCACGCCGGTCACACCCCATTCAATGGCGGCCTGTCCATCCTGATCCAGACCAAGCCGGGTGAAAGGCTGGCCTGCCCGTTCCAGCCAGCGGGAGGCACTGGCGGGCTGGTCTTTGTAGCAGAGGCCCCAGAGGGCCAGCGGTGCATCACGCTTCTTCCGGGGAGCGGCGAGGGAGGCGGCAAGCTGGCTGATGAACGGGATTTCTTCCACGCAGGGCAGGCACCATGAGGCCCAGACAGACAGCAGGACCGGCTGCGTCATGGTCCTGAAATCTTCCCGGGTCAGCCCGGCCTGTCCGGGCAGGGAGGAGAGGGCGGGGAACTCCGGCACGGGCTGGCCCGTCAGCGGGGTGTTGATGGCTCTGGGATCAAACTGCCCCCGATCCAGTCCATGAAGTATCCTGATGAATCCAAGTCCCAGCCCCGCAGCCCCCAGGGAGGGCAGGGCGGCCAGAAGATGGCGGCGTGTCAGCTGCATGATCCGACCTCCCCTTCCATCGGTTTCGGACGCCGCCGTGAGGGGAGCAGATGCAGCCCCCCGCCAAGGGCCATGATGATGCCGCCCAGCCATATCCATGAGGCCAGAGGATTTTCATGCAGGCGCAGGATGGCACTGTAATGGCTCTGCCCCTGTGGGTCACGCTCTTCCTTCACGCTGCCAAGGGCAGCATAGAGGTCTTCCAGCGGGCGGTGGAGGATGGCGACATGCAGTGTACGCTGCCCCTGCCGGGGGAAGAGGCGGATCTCTGGCGTCAGTTCGGTGAGAACCGGCCCGTGGGCATCGTGATGGCGGATGGTCAGGTGTGCTTCCACGGCCTCATAATTGGGGCCGTGATGGGCGGTCAGGGCGGTCAGTTCCCAGTCCCGCCCGGTCAGCGTGGCATGGGTGCCGGGTCTGGCCTCTATGAGGCGTTCCTGGCTGCCCGCCATGCCGCAGAGACCGAGGATGGTCACCCCCACGCCGACATGGGCCAGGCTGGCGGCCCAGAGACTGCGGGGCAGGCGGTGCAATTGGCGGCTGCCTTCAGGCAGGCCACGCAGACGGAGGATCAGGTCACAGAGGGCGGCGCTGATGACCCACAGGGCCAGCAGGGCCGACAGGGCCGCCAGTGGTGTGGGGAACAGCCAGAAGGCGGGCAGGATGTTTCCGGCCGTGATGAGCAGGGCCGGGGCCAGACGGGGCAGGAGCCTGTCCGCTCTGGCCTGTCGCCATGGCAGGGCCATGCTCACCCCCATGACGGCCAGAAGTGGCAGGGTGAGCGGAATGGTCGTGGCGTCAAAGAAGGGTTTGCCAACGGAGAGGGTGCGGCCAAAGAGCAGCTGCATGAAGGGGGGGTAGAGCGTCCCCGTCAGCACGACGGCGCAGAGCGTGCAGAGCAGGATGTTGTTGAGCAGCAGCGCACTCTCACGGGAGAGGGGCGAGAAACCTGCCTGCGGGGTAGGCAGGGCAGGAGCACGGATGGCGAAGAGCAGCAGGCTGCCGCCGCCATACAGGCCCAGAAGCCCCAGAATGAACAGCCCCCGGGCCGGGTCGTTGGCGAAGGCATGGACGGAATTGAGAATGCCCGACCGGACGAGGAACGTCCCGGAGAGGGAAAAGGCAAAGGTGGCAATTGCCAGCAGCAGGCACCAGACGTGCAGCAGATTGCGTTTCTCCACGACCAGAACGCTGTGCAGCAGGGCCGTGCCCGTCAGCCATGGGATGAGGGCGGCATTTTCCACCGGGTCCCAGAACCAGTATCCCCCCCATCCCAGCACGGAATAGGACCACCATGACCCGAGCGTGATTCCCAGCGTCAGCAGGGCCCAGGCACTGATGACCCACGGGCGCATGTGGCGGGCCCAGAGCGCATTAGCCCTGCCGTCCAGCAGTGCACTGATGGCAAAGGCGAAGGGCACGGCAAAGCCGACATAACCGCTATAGAGCAGCGGGGGATGCACGGCGAGGCCGGGGTCCTGAAGGAGCGGATTCATGCCCATCCCGTCGGCCGGAACGGGCCAGAGCCGCAGGAAGGGGTTGGAGGTCGTCAGGCAGAAGAGCTGGAAGCCAGCTCCCACCAGTCCCAGCAGGGCCAGAAGCCGTGCCCGCAGGCGGAGGGGCAGCCCTTCCGGCCGGGCGGCACTCTGGCCGGGGAGAAGGGCCAGCCCTGCACACCAGAGGCTCAGCAGCGTGACCCAGAGCAGGAGGGAACCCTCATGATTGCCCCAGAGACCGGCGATCTTGTAGGCCCACGGCTTGTTGATGGCCGAGGTTTCGGCAATGAGTTTCAGGGAGAAATCATTGCCCAGAGAGGCGGTGACGAGGCAGGTCCATGCAAAAAGCAGGGCAAGGCACTGGCTGAGGGCCAGAGGGCGGGCCAGGGCCGTCAGGGGGCTGTCCGTCCGGCGGAGACCGGCCAGCGGCAGGACACCCTGCATGAGGGCCAGGGCACAGGCCAGAGCCAGCGCAAAATGCCCGCCCTCGGGGCAGAAGATGGTGGCCAGCATGGTCATGTCACGGTGCGGCCCCTGGCCCGGGAGGCGTGTCCGGGTGGGGCACGGTCATGCTGTTCCAGTCGGCGGCATTGGGAGGAGGGCCGAAACGGGGGTCCCACCGGCCACTTTTCTGGAGAGCATCGGCAACCTCTTTGGGCATGTAGGTTTCATCATGCTTGGCGAGAACCTCGCTGGCGGTGAAGCCGTGGCCATCATACCGGCCCAGAGCCACCACGCTCTGCCCTTCCCGGAACAGGTCCGGCAGGATGCCCCTATACTGCACGGTGACGGCAGCCTGCCCGTCCGTCACGTCAAAGCGGGCCTCTGGCGTGTCGTCGGAGGCCCTGCCAGTATGGAGGGACCCGGCCACGACCATGCCGCCCAGCCGGATGGTCCGGGTTGGTGCCGGCGGATGGGCCAGCACCTGTGAAGGGGCCATGAAGAAAACGATGGTGCTGGAAAGCGCATTGAGGACCAGCCCGACCGCCCCACCTAGGCAGAGCAGGCAGGCCAGGATGATCCAGAAACGTCCGGCCTTGCGGCGGGTGAGGGGAAATGACGCAGACATACCGTTCCCGTTTAAAGGCACGAGGGCGGGCTGTTAATCCCTTTCCTGTCCGGCAGGCAGATTTGCCGTTTTCTGCTGGAGACGCTGCATGAGGGCAAGCCGCCGTTGGGCCCGGCGAAGGCGGAGCAGGCTGCTGCTGACCGTCACGGCCAGGATGACGATGACCAGCCCGTAGCTGGCCAGCACGAACCCCCAGTGCGGGGGCCAGAAGGCGGGTGCGGTCATGGTGAGATGTCCCGCAGGGCCAATGCTTGGGTGCGGCGCTCCAGCAGGGCGGCCCGGCAGCGTATGAGGAGCAGGGCCGTTCCCGTCAGTGTAAAGCCTGCCGTGCAGACGAGCAGGGGCCAGAACATGCTCATGGCCATGGTGGGGGCACCGGTCAGGGTGATGCTGTCGGGCTGGTGCAGGGTGTTCCACCACTGCACGCTGAACTTGATGATGGGCAGGTCCACCACACCGGCCAGAGCCAGCAGGGCAGCGGCCCTCTGGCCCCGCACGGGGTCGTCAAAGGCCCGGATGGTCAGGATGTGTCCGAGATAGAGGAAGAACAGCACAAGCATGGAGGTCAGTCGGGCATCCCAGACCCACCATGTCCCCCAGCCCGGCTTGCCCCAGAGCGACCCGGTGATCAGGCACAGGGCGGCGGCCGTGGCTCCCAGCGGTCCGGCTTCGAGGGCGACGATACCGGCCAGCGGATGCCGCCAGACGAGGGACAGAAGCCCGCAGGCAGCCAGCAGCACGTAACCGGCAGAAGCCAGCCACGCCATGGGGACATGCAGATACATGATGCGCACCGTCTCGCCCTGCTGCCAGTCTGCCGGGGCGAAGCCGAGGCCCCAGATCAGACCGGCAGCCAGTACCGCCAGCCCGACAAGCAGGCAGGGCAGGGCCATGGGGCGGGTGACATGCAGGAATCGGGCCGGGCTGCCTGTCCATCGTCCGGATGGTGCGGGGTAGGTGGAAAAAGACATGGGGCAAGTATGGCGGCTTCACGGAAAGAAGAGAAATGAAAAATGGTGTCATCATGGCGGCAGACGTTCCGGGAAGCTCCCGCTTTGAAAAAGCCTCAAAGTCAGGCATTGTAGAGTGGCTGGCCACACACGATATGGCCGTGGACAGATGGAGCGGAAAAACCGGGAGTGCCGCCCCGGAAAACAGGGAGATTGTGACGCATGGCCTTCTGGCTGATCAAATCGGAACCGGCCTCTTTCTCATGGGATGAGCAGGTGAAGAATGATGTCGAACCGTGGACCGGCGTACGGAACTACCAGGCACGCAACAATCTTGCCGCCATGAAGTGCGGGGACAGGGCCTTGTTCTACCATTCCGTGACGGAAAAGCGCATCGTCGGTGTGGTCGAGGTCGTGCGGGAAGCCTTTCCAGACCCGACGGCGGATGATCCCCGCTGGGTCTGCGTGGACGTGAAGGCCGATGGAGCCTTTCGCTCCCCCATCACGCTTGCGGAGATCAAGGCTGACCCGGCTCTGGAAAGCATGGCATTGCTCAAGCAGTCCCGCCTTTCTGTTGCCCCGGTGACAGAGGAAGAATTCGCCTATCTGACCCGCAAGGGCCAGTGGGAAAAAGCGCAGTAACGATGGACCCGGCCCCCTGCTGTGGTGGCCCGCTCTGGAAATGAGGAGATTCAGACCATGACGGAACAGCGTAAGGACCATGTGCCCAGTGCGAGTTTCCTGTCCCATGATCTTGATGCAGAAGCCCTGTCCCAGCTCCATGCCGTGCTGGATGGGGTGGAGAAAGGTCGGGGCACGCTGGCCCGTCTGGGTGACCTGATGGGTGGTGCTGTGGGCCGGGCAGCCCATATGGGGTTGCAGGGCCTGTCTCTGGCGCCGGGCCTTCAGGAAAAACTCCAGAAGCTGGCCAGTTCTGCGCTGGACCAGGCCTACCGTCTGGCCATTCTTGGTCTGGACCGCAAGGCAGGTGGGGCCGGGGCACGGCGTGAGAATCTGATCCAGGCCGCCGTGGCGGTCTCCGGTGCGGCGGGTGGTTTTGGTGGCTTTGCCAGCATGGTGCCGGATGTCGGGTTCACCACGCTGGCCATCATGCGGGAGATTGCCGCCATCGCTCAGGAAAATGGTGAAGACCTGCGGAGCGAGGAGACACGCCGGGCCTGTCTGGAAGTCTTCGCCCTGCGGAGCATGGGGGAGCAGAAAGGCGAGGGGGAGCTGGGCTTTTTCGCTGCCCGTGGCCTGATGCGTGGCCAGCCGCTTGTGATGCTGATGGCCGAGGTGGCGGGACATTATGGCATGGCCCTGTCCCGCAAGCTGGCAGCCCAGATGGTGCCGGTAGCCGGGGCTCTGTGCGGGGCGGCCATCAACTCGGCCTTCCTTGCTCATTATCGGGCTCTGGCCAAGGCCCATTTCACCATCCGCAGGCTGGAGCGCCTGCACGGGGCTGCTGTGCGGGATGCCGCCGAGGCGTATCGAGGTCGCAGCGCAGAAGCGTGAGCAGGGCTGTCTGCACGGCTTTCAGAGGGGCGGACTCCGGCAGGGGCCGCCCCTCTGTTTTTCTGTCCGGGTGGCGTTTTCAGCGTGGGGCCATGCGGTAGAGCTGATACAGCTCCAGTGGTCCGAAGACGAGAATACCCATGAGGGCAAAAACGCGCATGACACCCATGAGGGGAGTCAATGCAGGCCAGACCAGCTGAAGAAGGAAGGACAGGGCCAGTGCGATCGTATAGATGTAGGTCTGCGATGAAGGGCGTGAGGGAGACTGGCTGGACATGATTCGGCTTCTCTGTAGGGAAAGATTATCTGATGGAGCCTATCACATCTGACCTGCTTCTGCGTGCTTATGGGGAAGGTCTGTTCCCCATGGCACCGGATGAGCAGAGCGATGAGCTGGAATGGTTCTGCCCGCAGGAGCGGGGGATCATTCCCCTGGAGGCACCAGCCCTGCCCCGGCGGCTGATGCGGACCGTCATGGCCGGGCAGTACCGCCTGTGCAGTGATGAGGATTTCGATGGCATGATGCAGGCCTGCGCCCGCCTGACGCCCTCCCGGCCGGAAACATGGATCAGCGGGCGCATCCGCCAGCTTTATGGCGAGCTGCACCGTCTGGGCCATGCCCATTCCGTGGAGGTCCGGGACAGGGAGAGTGGAGCGCTTCTTGGGGGGCTCTATGGTGTGTCCCTGCATGGTGCCTTCTTCGGGGAGAGCATGGTGTCCCATGTGCGGGATGCGTCCAAGATAGCGCTGGTACATCTGATGGCGGCCCTGCGGCAGGGGGGATATGGCCTGCTGGATACGCAGTACGTCACCCCGCATCTGGCCAGTCTTGGCTGTGTGGGAGTGCCCTTTGCGGCTTACAGGCAGCAGCTTGCGGCGGCCATGCAGCAGCCTGCCCGATGGCCTGGAGATGTCAGCCTTGCTGCTCTGGGGCCGGAACTGGAGGCCATGGTGCAGGGCTCTGCCGGGCGGGCAGAAAGGTAACCAATTTCTCTCTGGCCCTGCTGTCATGGTCTGATATGCTTTTGCCCGTTTGCAGGCTGGGCGGTGTCCGGCGCCGGTCATGGATGGAGATGGAGGAAGACGTGCGGATGCAGTGGTGTATCAGGGAAGTCATGCCGGGGCGGGATAAGGTCGTGCGGCGGGCCGGGGGGACAGTGCTGGCGGCCCTTGGGGCTGCCGTGCTGGCCTGTGGCATTGCCGAAGCCGCTGCGCCAGCGGATCATCCCCCTCTGGCACCGATGCGGGATGCCGTGGTGACCTACCGGTTCCAGACAGAAGTGCTGCCGGGCAAGGGGAAGGAAGCCGGGCCGGAGCATCAGGTGGCGGTTTCTTTTGCTGCTTCGGGTGACCGGCTGCGGATTGATCCTGATGATGGGCAGAGCGCCACCATTCTGGACCGCCCCAACCAGATCATGACGCTCGTCAGCATGCAGGAGAGGCGCTACATCCAGTTCCGTCCCATGCATGGGCTGCACAATACGTTCCTGCTCAGTCTGGATATGACCTACCATGCTGGCGGGATGAAGCAGATTGCTGGCGTGCCTTGCCGGGAATGGGCCATTGAAAGCCCTCGTGGCAAGGCAACGGCCTGCGTGACGGAGGATGGCCTCATCCTCGCCGAGGATGGTGTGGATGCTGATGGTCTTCAGGGCCATCTTCAGGCCGTGTCCGTGCGGTATGAGGACATTCCGGCAGACCGTTTCCAGCCGCCTGCCGGGTTTCAGAGGGTCAGTCCCTTCCTCAAGGGCAGGCCGGCATCCCAGCCGGCACAGGCCCGTCCCGTTCCGGATGCTCCACTGGATGGTACGGCGCATGGTGCCGCCCGTACTGGGGGTGAGGGCAGCAGCGTGCCGGATCAGCCACACAGCCCTGATGATTCGGTGGGAGATGGCAGTGTCTCCCATGGTGACCAGCCCAACAGTGCGGAGCAGTAAAAGCATGACACAGGCAGAAAAGGTTTCAGGTTCCGGTGAGGGGCTGGCCGTGGGGGCCCCGGTGCCCGATTTCGATCTGGCGGGGATGGGCCCCACAGGCGAGGAGAGGGTGAGCAGCCATGCCCTCCGCGGGCAGCCCTATCTTCTGTATTTCTATCCACGGGCTTCCACGCCGGGCTGCACCACTCAGGCCTGCGATCTGCGTGACCATCTGGCCGAGCTGCGTATCCCCGGTGGGGATGGTCTGCGTGTGCTGGGTGTCAGTCCCGATGGTGTGGGAGCGCTGGAAAAATTCATTCTGAAACAGGCGCTCAGCTTCACCCTGCTGTCAGACCCCGATCATGCATTGGCCGAAGCCTATGGCGTGTGGGTGAAGAAGAAGCTCTATGGGCGGGAGTTCATGGGGGTTGAGCGGAGCTCCTTTCTGGTCGATGCGGAAGGGCGTCTTGCTGCTTTCAAGCGGAAGGTCAGCCCCGCCAAGCATGTGGCATGGGTGCAGGAGGCTCTGTCCCGGCTCTGACAGCCGGTTTCCGCCAGTCTCCGGTCTGTTCCGGGCAGCCGCTCTCCTGTTTTTCTGTTTCAGGACATCACGGGATGTCTCTTTATCCGGGGTATCGTGGACATGACATGGCAGACAATCCTGCGCCGTGTGGCCTTGGGGCTTCTGGTGCCGCTGGTGGGGCTGCTGCTGGCGGTGGCCCTGCTGTTGGGACGGCTGGCCCAGGGGCCTCTGGATGTGACGGGGCTGTCCCATCGTTGGGGAGGGGCCCTGACCCATGCTGGTGGGGGGCGTCTCCACTGGGAGCGCATGGCCCTGTCGTGGAAACCCGGAAAGAACGGTCATTCGGCCAAGATTCTGCTCAGCCTTGAGGGTGTCCGGTATCGTGCCCTTCCAGAAGGCGGGGGGGCTGATGAGGTGGCTGCCGAAGTGCCGGAACAGCAGCTTGATCATGTCGGGGTTGTTTTCCGGCTTGCGAGCCTGCTGCATGGGCAGGTGGGCCTGCGGTCGCTGGATGTCCGGGGGCTGCGCCTTGTGGCGTTCCGGGATGCGGAGGGTCATGTCAGCCTGGGCGGTGTGAGGCCCGGGGCGCAGCATCCGGGTGGAGGCACTCTGCCACCTCTGGCTGCCATCATGCCCTGGCATCTTGATCTTCAGGATATCAGGCTGACCATAAGGGATGAGACGGCACCGAATTCTTCGCTCATTGTAACCCTGCCGGAACTGAAGGCGGATCATGACAGGCAGACCGGCTGGCAGGGGCGGATGGAGGCGTCCCTCCAGGGGGTCGGGCTGGGTGCAGGGCAGGAGGAGGCCACGGTCCATCTGGCAGGTGACATGGCTCCCGACGGAGCGGCACGGACACGCTGGCAGCTGACTGTTTCTCCGGTCCGTTTTCCGGCTCTGGCGGCCTGGCTGCCGCTGTCGCCAGCCGGGAAAAAAGGCATGGGCATCCCGAACATGCCTCTGGCGTTTCATCTGGAAGGGATTCTGGAGGGGCATGGACTGGTCGGCCATTTTGCTCACATGGCAGGAGAGGTGGACGCTGGAGCTGGTGAGATTGACCGGCCTGGCCGCATTCCGTTCCGTCTCTCATCGGGGAAGGTATCGTTCCATCTGGACCCTGCGGAGGCTGGCCAGCAGGCCCCCCTGGTTCTGGCATTGCATACGGAGCTTGCGGCACTGGACTCCCTGGGGCGGACGGTCCCTTTCATCATTGATGCCCATGGGCGGCTGGATCATCTGGACAGGCCAAAGGATATGGAGCTGTTGGTGGATGGCCATGTGCCAACATTCGATTTTGCCACATTGGCGAGTGTCTGGCCGGATGGCACAGCCCGTGGAGCCCGTCGCTGGATGACCACCAACATGACGGCAGGACGTGGTGAGAATCTGCATCTTCAGCTTGATTTTACCAGCAATACCGGTCTCGACGGGTTGGATGTCAGGGCGCTGGGGGGTGAACTGACAGGCCATAGCCTGAGCGTGACATGGATGGAGGGTATGCCACAGGTCACGGGGGAGGATGCCTACGCCCATTTTGTGGATGATGACCGTCTGCTGATCGACGTGCAGCATGGTCATCTTGCGGATGGTCGAGGGGGCTCGGTGATCGTACCGACGGGGCATATTGTTCTGAGTGATCTGCTCAAGCGGGAGCAGACAGGTGAATTCTCGCTGGGGATGGAAGGTCCCCTGTCAGCTTTTGTGGCGGTCCTTTCCTATCCACGGCTCAATCTGCTGTCCCGTCATCCGGTCAATCCAGCCAATACGGGCGGGATGCTGAAAGGCACGCTCTCGCTGAAGCTGCCGCTCAACAGTCACCTTCTGATGAAGGATGTGGGATATGGGGCAGAGTTTGATTTCCAGAACATCTGGTTCGCTCTGCCGTCCCTGGGGCGGATACAGCAGGGGAATGGGCACTTTTCGGTCAATGAAGCCGGACTTGCCGTGAAGGGAGGTGCCCGGTTCCGTGGCGTGATGATGACGGGCAGCCTGTTCGACAGTTTTCAGGCCAATGTGCCGGGACGCCTGATGTTGAAAGCAGATCTGCAGGCCTCATTGGGGGCAAAGGAGTTGCGCAGTCTCGGGGTTCCGGCGGGGCTGGCGCAGGACTCCATCATGCAGGGCAGTGGCGTGGGGCATGTTGTCTACAGCCAGTACGGTGGGGGCCCAGGCCATAGTCGGGGGACTGCCTCGGTGCAGGTGGACCTGAGAGGTTTGGGTGTCCGGGCCCGTTTCTGGCACAAGCCTGTTGGTGTCCCTGCGGGCTTGCAGGCAGGAGTGACATGGCAGGATGGGCAGATGATCCGTCTGGATGATGTTCGCGCCCATGGTCCCCAGCTGGCCCTTCAGGCAGAAGGGCGCATGAGGTCTGGTCAGCTGGGAGGGATCAATCTCACCCATTTCCAGTTTGGACGGACGAGCGGCAGTGCCGTGATGGACTGGCCGGTGCGGGACGGAACGGCGGATGACCGGCGGTACCAGATATCCGTGCAGGCCAGTACTCTGGACCTGACCCCCTGGTTCGGGCATCCGGCCACCGGAAAGTCACGCTCACAGCCTATTCATCCCGTGGAGAAAAAGGTCAGACGGGCACCCGGCAGCGCCGGCCAGGCCTCCATCCTGCCGGAGGGGATATGGGCTATCGGGTTGCGGGCTGACAGGGTGATCTATGGAGCTGAACAGACAGCCAGCCATGTGTCAGCCAGCCTTCGCTGGGCAGCGCAGCGGGTGCAGGGGGCTTTCCTGCATGTGGCCCAGCCGTCCCTCACGTTTGATCTCGCACAGGATTCCAGACGGATAGGCGTGCTGGATGTAAGGCTCATTGCTGCTGATCTGGGCAGGATTCTGGCGTCTCTTGGTGTGTATGACCAGCTGGCTGGTGGCACGGTGGACCTCCAGGGCCATTGCCAGCCCGTGGCGGCCGATGCGCATGTGACCAGTGCCGAGCGTACCATGGGGCTGGGACTGGGGCTGCCGCCCTTTGATGGCACGCTGGCCGTGGACCATCTGACGCTGAAAAATCCGCCGACGGCTCTTGTCATTGCCACGCTGGCTGCCCCTCTGCATTGGGGGCAGATTTCCCGCAAACAGTTTGAAGATGTCCAGTTGCGGGCGTCCTTCCGGGTAGCGGGGGAGCGGCTTGATCTGGCAGAGGCGCGGGCCGGCAATGCCATTCTGGGGGTGACGATGAAAGGGCAGATGGATTTCGGGCAGGCCATGATGCAGATGCAGGGCACCATCTCGCCATTCTTTGGGATCAATCAGGCTGCGGGCAGTTTTTTCGGGGCCCGGAAGGGAAGTGGCATCATGGCCATGACCTACAGGCTGGATGGCAGTTTGGCCAAGCCACAGATGCATGTTAACCCTTTCTCCGCCCTGCTGCCCGGTGGGCTGCGGCGTCTGTTCGAATGAGAGGCTGCCGGGTCTGGCAGTGGTGGGAAAGGCAGGAGGGATGATGATGTCGGATACCATGCCGGATCTCTTTGGGGGTTCCTCATCGGGTGGTGTTTCCCGGCATGAGGAGGGGGCACGTCGGTCAGAGTCCTCTCCGTCACGCCGTGCTGCGGGCACCCAGCCGCTGGCGGACCGTCTGCGTCCGCAGTCATTGGATGAGGTGCAGGGGCAGGTCCATCTTCTGGGGCCGGAGGGTACGTTGACCCGGATGCTGGGAAGTGGCCATCTGTCCAGCCTGATTCTCTGGGGTGGGCCGGGATGCGGCAAGACAACCATTGCCCAGCTGCTCGCCGAACGGGTGGGACTGTTTTACACGAAGATTTCCGCTGTTTTTTCCGGTGTGGCGGATCTGAAAAAAGCCTTTGATGAAGCCCGCCGCAAGGCCGAGGCCACCGGGCGTGGCACGCTGCTCTTCGTGGATGAGATTCACCGCTTCAACCGGGCGCAGCAGGATGGCTTTCTGCCCTATGTGGAACGGGGAACGGTCGTGCTGGTGGGAGCCACGACCGAGAATCCGTCCTTCACGCTGAACTCTGCCCTGTTGTCACGCTGTCAGGTTCTTGTCCTGCACAGGCTGGATGATGCTGCGCTGGAGCAGCTTCTTGTGCGGGCCGAAACGGCCACGGAGCGGACCCTGCCCCTGACGGATGAGGGCCGGGCCTCCCTGCGGGCCATGGCGGATGGGGATGGGCGCTATCTGCTGAACATGGTCGAGCAGCTTCTTTCCCTGACGAAGGATGGAACCCGCCCGCTGGGGCCGGAGGAGCTGGCCCGGTCCCTGTCCCGGCGGCCTGTCCTGTATGACAGGGACCGGGACGAACATTACAATCTGATTTCCGCTCTGCACAAATCCCTGCGGGGGAGTGACCCTGATGCGGGACTTTACTGGTTCGCCCGTATGCTGGAAGGCGGGGAAGACCCCCGCTACATTGCCCGCCGTCTCGTCCGCTTTGCCAGTGAGGATATTGGCGAGGCTGATCCGACCTCCCTGCCGTTGGCACAGGCCGGAGCGATGGCTTATGAGAGGCTCGGCTCTCCAGAGGGGGAGGTGGCCCTGGCGCAGGTTGTGGTCCATCTGGCGGTCGCCTCCAAGTCCAACGCAGTGTATCGGGCTTATAATGAGGCTAGGGCATTGGCGAAGCAGACGGGCAGCCTCATGCCTCCGGCCCATATCCGCAATGCTCCGACAGCCCTGATGAAGGAGCTGGGTTACAAGAAGGGCTACGAATACGATCATGACTGCGAGGATGGTGTTTCCGGCCAGAACTACTTCCCCGACGGCATGGAACGGGTGACGCTTTACAGGCCGGTCGACCGTGGATTTGAAGAAAGAATCAGGAAACGGCTGGACATGCTGGCGCAGAAACGGGCATCTCGCCAGTCATGAGTGTTGAGAATCGTATTGTCAGCGAAGATGAGGCCGATCTGCGTCTCGACCGCTGGTTTCGCCGTCATTATCCCAACCTGACACAGGGCGGGTTGCAGAAGCTGTGCCGCAAGGGGCAGGTGCGGGTTGATGGAGGGCGGGTGCAGCCCAATAAAAGGCTCAATCCCGGCCAGAGCATCCGTATCCCCCCTCTGCCGGACCAGAGCCGCCCGGCCCCGCCGCCACCGCCCAACCCGGAACTCGTCCAGCAGCTGCGGGACATGATCCTTTATGAGGATGACCATCTCATCGTGCTGAACAAGCCGTCCGGACTGGCAACACAGGGTGGCCCCGGCATCACCGTACACGTGGACATGATGCTGGAGGGGCTGAGGCCGGAGGGAGGCGACAAGCCCCGCCTCGTGCATCGCATTGACCGTGATACGTCCGGCATCCTACTGCTGGCCCGCACGCCTGGTGTGGCGGCAAAACTGGCAGCGGCCTTTCGGGGTCGTGAGGTGAGCAAGACCTACTGGGCGGTGGTTGTCGGGCGGCCCAGCCCTGCTGAAGGTGTGATCGACCAGCCTCTGGCCAAGGTCGGGGCCGGGGGGGCCTCGCTTATCGTGCCGGTCGCCCGTGGGGAAGAGGATGCGATGAGTGCCAAGAGTTCCTACGAGACGCTGGATGCCACAGGCAAGCGTTTCAGCTGGCTGGCCCTGTCCCCCTGGACGGGGCGGACGCACCAGCTGCGTGTCCATACGGAGAGTCTGGGCACGCCCATTCTGGGTGATCCCCGCTATGGGGGCGAAACGGCCCATGTGGAGGGTTTCCCGGACAGGCTGCACCTCCATGCAAGGATGCTGGAGTTCCCTCATCCGGCGGGGGGAAGGTTGCAGGTGGCGGCTCCCTTGCCGCCCCATATGCGTGAGACGTTCCAGACGCTGGGTTTCATTGCTGGTGACACACCAGCACCACGCCGGACACGGTGAAAGACTGACAGGGACGGCTGGCCCTTTGCAGGGGGACCTGGCCGCCTGAGAAAACGAGGACACAGGCAGATGAAAAAGCTGGCAGCAATCCTGATCGGGCTGGTGGTGGTGGTGACAGGCGTGAGCCTTGCTCCGCAGTTTCTGATAGACCAGAACAGGCTGCGGCAGCGTGTCACGGAGGCCTTCCAGCAGCAGACGGGGCTGGAGCTGAAGATGGGGGAAACGTCCTTCCAGCTGCTGCCATGGCCGTCTTTTCAGGCAACAAATGTCGTACTGACAAGACCGGGCTGCACGCCCTTCGTGGCGGCCCGGTCCGTCCATGCGGACCTGTCTCTGCTGGCGATACTGAACCGGGAGATTTCCTTTCAGGAATTCACGGTGAGGGGAGCGGGCATCATGCTGCATCGGGCCAGCGAGAAACAGTGCTCCACGTGGCTCCCTGTAATCTCGCAGGATCAGAGGGTCGCAGCGCCTGTGGCCGGTGATGCCGTCACCCCCCGCTGGAAGGTCAGCTTCGGAGGGCTGCATCTGACTGATGCTGAACTCTCATGGCAGGATGATCTGTCGGACAGTCATGTCCCGGAAGGAGGCCACCTTCATCTGGCCAGTCTGGAGATGGCGGGCATGCGCAGTGTGAGCCCGTGGGTGGATCTGCGGGGCACATATGGGCACACGCCTTTTACGCTGCGGGGACGGCTTGGCCCTCTCCATCAGCTTCTTTCTGCGTCTGCCGGACAGAAAGACCCGTGGGCTTTCAGCCTGGGGCTGACGCTGGGGACCGGCGAGCACCAGGACCATGCCACGCTTGATGGCCTCATGCGGGACGCCCACCGGCTGAAAGGTGTGAATTTCACGCTGTCCGGTCGCTGGACATCCCTGCGGGGCCTGCGGCATCTGCTCTCACGGGCGATGCCGGTTGATCTGGGGCAGCTTGAGGGGACAGTCCGTTTCCACAGTGATGATGACATGGTGGCTGCCAGCAACGGAACGGACATGGCTCTGACGGATGCCCTGCTGCATCTGCCCCGGCGTCTGGTGCTGGATCAGGTTCATGCCCATTTGGGCAGTGCGACCCTGCCTGCGGGCATGTGGCATGTGGCGGCACCGCTGCAGCTGAGCGACATCCAGATTGATGCTGACAGTGCGCAGGCACCATTTGTCCTTCAGGGGCAGGCTGCCTGGGGGCGTTATGCCTGGCTGTTTCATGGTGAGGCAGAGAGTTTGCAGAAGGCACAGTCTGCTCTTTTGGGCCGCATCCCGGCATCTGTCGGGCTGAAGCTGAACGTGCAGGGGCAGGACAGAACATTATCCAGCCTGTTCAGCCGGGGTGATGCCGCCAGAACGGATGCCAGACAGGACAATGTGTCTTTCGACCTTCAGGGACAGGCCGGGCGGCAGGGCAGTACGCTGGCTTTTTCCGGCCAGGCAGCCCTGTTCCAGTTTCCTGACATCAGGGGAATTCCGGGCCTGCTGGTGCATGATGGTCATGTGAAGGGGCAGCTTGTCTTGGGGCCGGTGAAGGATGCAGGCCTTTCTTTCCTGTCGCTTCAGGATGTGGTGTTTGACAGTCAGGAAGCGGGCGGAAACCTGTCGGCGGACCTGCCCATGCAGCCGGATGCGGGGCTTGTGGGCAAACTGCATCTGACCCATCTGGAGGGGGAGCGTGTCTCTTCCGCATCGCTCACACCTGCTGCCGAGCCGGCAGTGCAGGCGGGGCCTGTGCCCGCAGCGGGCAAGGGAGAGCCCGGTGATGCTGCGCAGGCATCCCGGCCGCCAGAGGTGGCCCCCGCGGAAGGAAAGGCGTCTGAGACCCGTCTGATGCAGTGGTTCGGAAGCATGGCGGGGCGACCGTTCGATGTGGATATGACGGCAGATCAGCTCCATGTGGCAGGCATCGCCTATCAGGGGCTGCATCTGCATCTTCTGGGGCTGGGGGGGCGGTTGAGTCTTTCCGTGCTGGGAGGGAGCGTGCAGGACGTGCCGCTTGCTGGTGAGGTTGTGCTGGATGGCACGGCTGACCCTCTGCGGATGGGCATGAAGGCGCATCCATTCATTCTGCCGGCCAGCTGGGTACAGAGCCTGCTGGGGCAGCCTGTGATGTTTGAGGGACCTGTGCAGCTGGAAGGGGCTCTCGGGACGGAAGGCGCCCAGCCTGAGGCTCTGTGGCAGGCCCTGGATGGCCAGATGGGCCTGTCCCTTGTGGATGGCCGTGTCCAAAGGGAGGTTCTGGCACCATTGGCAGGCCCTGCGGCCAGTCTCCTCAAGCTGGGTTCTGGCACGATGGGGCTGCGCTGCTTTGCCGGGACGGCGACATTCGGGCATGGTCAGGCACATTTCAGTGACATGGCTCTGGAGGTGAAGCATCTTTCCCTCATCGGGCAGGGGACGATGAAGCTGGGTGACATGAGCTACACGTTCCAGCTCATGCCGCATGTCACGCTTGTAGGGGCGGATTTTTCCACACCACTGGCCCTTTCAGGGCAGAATGGCACGGTTCATATAGGAGCGCAGGACAAGGATCAGGCTGCTCTGGATACAGCCCGTTTTGGCAGTGATGCTTGTGCTCATGCTGTCCAGCAGGCTCGTGGCGGGCAGAAGGGTCTGGCCCTGCCTGCACGGGATGATGGCCATTCTGGCGGGGCAGGCGGGATTCTCCGGGCCCTTGGTCTTGGTGGCAACTGACAGGAAGGAAGGGCAGCGTCATGGCACAGTTGCACAGGCGTTTCTGGAAACAGGTGACAGTGGGGCCAGTCGGTGAGTCTGGCCAGCAGGGACCATTGCTGGATGGCAGGCCCGTGAAGCTGCCTGCCGGAACGGCCCTGGCCGTGTCATCTCCTGCTCTGGCAGAGGCTCTTGCGGAAGAATGGCGTCAGATTGCCGAGGGTGCCCAGTTCACCCCGGATGATCTGGTCCTGACCCGCATGGCGGGCAGTCAGATCGAGCGCATCCTGCCCGATCGTGCAGCGATGGAAGCCGCCCTGCACGCTTATGGCATTGATGACAATCTCTGCTACCGGAGTGTGGCGCAGGATGATGCCGTGACGGCCCGCATCCGGGCCTGGGCAGCGGAACAGGGGCTGCATCCGGCCATGACGGATGGTCTCATGCCTCTGGAGCAGCCTGCCGCCTATGGCGAGGCCCTGACGCATTACCTGTCGCAGCTGGAGCCTGCCCAGCTGACGGCTCTGGGTGTCATGGTGCCCATCATGGGCAGCCTGCTTCTGCCGCTGGCTCTGGTGCATGACGTGGTCAGCTTTGACGAGGCCGTGCATCTTGCCCATGCCGACGAATACCGCCAGCTGGAAAAATGGGGCCACGACAGGGAACTCGCCACACTGCTTGAGAAGCGGAACACAGACATTGCCGATGCGCTCCGTTTCCTGCATCTGGCGCAGGGGCGGGTGAAAGCAGCCTGACCGGACAGGAAGCGTGATTTCATGGAACGGAAAAGCCCCTCCAGAACGGGTCTCTGGAGGGGCTTTTTCACGACTGGCCCTGCGGAAGGAGGGAGCGTCTTACTCCCCGCTGTCCGGCACCATGATGCTGACGGCAGCCGTGGCGGCGATGCCTTCTTCCCGCCCCGTGAAGCCCAGACGCTCGGAGGTCGTGGCCTTGACGGAAATGCGGCTGGGACTGACCTTCAGCAGCTCGGCAAGGCGGGCGCACATGGCCTTGGCATGAGGGCCGATCTTCGGGCGTTCGCAGATGATCGTCAGGTCCGCATTGACCAGCATCCCACCCTTGGAGCGGATCAGCTCTCCGGCATGGATGAGGAAGCGGGCGGAATCCATGTCACGCCATTTCTCATCCGTGGGGGGGAAGTGACGGCCAATGTCGCCCTCATTCAGCGCACCATAGATGGCGTCGCAGAGTGTATGGATGCCCACATCGGCATCGGAGTGACCGGCAAGGCCCTTCTCATGGGGAATCTCGATGCCACAGAGGATGAGCTTGCGGCCCTCGGCAAAGGCATGAACATCATAGCCCAGACCGACACGGGGCAGAAGAACGGGAGCTTGCGCAGGCTGGGTCTTCTGGTCCTCAATTACACGTTCAAGCCGCATCAGATCCTCCGTAACGGTCAGTTTGATATTGTCTTCCGAACCCATGACGATCGCCACCTTGTGGCCTTCCGCCTCCAGCAGGCCGGCATCATCGGTCAGGGCGGTGCGGTGCCGGTCATGCAGGTCCCGCAGCAGCGGGAAGGAGAAGCCCTGCGGGGTCTGGGCACGCCAGAGGCCTTCCCGTGAGACCGTCCCGGTGATGAGGCCATTCTCCACCTTCTTAAGCGTGTCGCTGACAGGCAGGGCCGGGATGACACCCTCATGGGTCTCCAGTGCCTCAAGGGTACGGGTGATGACAGCAGCCGGGACGCAGGGGCGGGCCCCGTCATGCACGAGAACGACATCAGGCGGCTCGGGCAGTTTTGCCAGGGCCTCCAGCCCGGCCCGCACGCTGTCATGCCGTTCGGCTCCGCCCTCGACCGGGGGAAGGACATCCAGCCCTGCCAGGGCCTCGGGCAGGAGCGGGTCGCTGCCAACCGGCTGGAGGACATCGACATGCGGCAGCAGGGCCATGGCGGCGTGCCGGATGACCGGCTGCCCGGCCAGAAGATGGAACTGCTTGCTTATGCTGGCCTGTTCCTGCGGGGCACCGGCAGAGAACCGCCGCCCACGCCCCGCCGCCAGAAGAAGGGCGGCAATGCGTCTGTGTTTCGGGCGGGCATGGGGGGCGTTCAAGATGGCGGGTCCTTTTCTGCTGTCCGTCAGTGGGTCATGCCCATGTGATGGGGACTGTCCAGACTGAATACGGGCACGGTGACATCAAAACGATGGCCGCTGGCCGGGGTGACCATGTGGTAGAGGCCCTCCATGAAGCCGCTCGGTGTTTTGAGTTCAGCTCCGGATGTATATTGATAGCTGCTGTCTGGAGCAATGACGGGCTGCTCGCCCACCACGCCTTCACCATGCACGTCTTCACGCCCACCCCGATCATCCGTGATGGTCCAGCTGCGTGAGAGAAGCTGGATGCTCTCCTTGCCTCTGTTTTCAATCAGTACATGATAGAGCCAGACATAACGGTGTTCTTCCGGGTCGGAATGTTCATCAACCCAGAAAGGGCGGACATTCACGGTCACGTCGCCGGTATGGGCCGTAAAGGCGGGCAGGGACGTGATGGGCTCCATCTCGAGGGTTTCCGTCTCGGCCATCGGGCCTTCCGGGGGGAGGGAATTATCGGACATGGGCCTTTACTAGAATCATTATGGGGATTTGTCAGGTCATTCTGTCAGGAGCGGCGGATTTTCCCTTACTGGTATTCTGGAATGTCTTCATATGTCTGACCTGTCGTGGCCGCCCGTCCCGTTCACGGGGAGTGCGGGGACGGGCTTGCAGGCCGGGTCGTTCAGCCTGCCTGCCGGGCGGCTTCGGCCCCACGGCGCAGGTCCTCGATAAGGTCTTCCACATCTTCCAGCCCGACCGAGAAGCGGATGGAGCCATCCGTGATGCCCAAGGCATCACGCTGTTCCTGCGTCAGCTTGCGGTGGGTGGTGGTGGCGGGATGGGTGGCAAGGCTGCGGGCATCCCCCAGATTGTTGGAAATGGCAATGAGCCGGAAGGCGTTGAGGCAGGCAAACGCCCCTTTCTTGCCATTGGCGACGCTGAAGGCCACCAGTGTTCCGCCATTGCTCATCTGTTTCCGGGCAAGGTCGGCATGGGGATGATCCTTGCGGCCGGGATAGCGGACGGACGTGATGCCGGGCAGTTCGCTCAGGGCGTCAGCAAGGCGGGCGGCATTGCGGGCCATGGCCTCCACACGCAGGCGCAGCGTTTCCAGCCCCTTGGACAGCACCCAGGCATTGAAGGGAGACAGCGTGTTGCCCGTATTGCGGACGAAGGGCTGGAGCGTCCCGGTGATCCAGTCCCGGCTGCCCAGAATGGCCCCGCCCATCACACGGCCCTGACCGTCAATATGCTTGGTACAGGAGTAGATGACGACATCCGCCCCGAGTTCCAGCGGCTTCTGGCCGACAGGTGTGGCGAAGACATTGTCCACCATGAAGATGGCCCCCGCCTTGTGGGCAAGGTCGGCAATGTGGCGGATGTCCAGAACATCCAGCATCGGGTTGGAGGGGGTCTCGATCAGCACGGCCTGGGTGGGTTTGGAAAGAGCCTCTTCCCAGGCCTTGAGGTCGGTGCCGTCCAGCATGACGGTCTCGATGCCATAGCCGGGCAGTAGCGAGTCCAGCAGCCAGTGTGTGGAGCCGAAGAGCGCACTGCTGGCCACGACACGGTCACCAGCCTTCAGCTGGGCCAGCAGGGCACAGGAGACGGCCCCCATGCCGGTGGATGTCGTCTGGCAGGCCTCGGCCCCTTCAAGCAGGGCAAGGCGATCCTGAAGCGCATCAACCGTGGGGTTCCCATAGCGGGAATACTGAAGATGCTGGATCGTCCCTTCAAAGGTGGCCTCGGCCTGCTCTGCGCTGTCATAGACGAAGCCGGATGTCGGGAAGATGGCGTCCGACGTTTCACCATGTTCGGTGCGGTTGCGGGCCTCGTGCAGCAGACGTGTGTCGGTGCGGCAGGAGGAGAGGAAGGACTGGTCGGTAGAGGGCATGGGTTCCTCCAGCTGAAGAGGCAGACCACCCGGCGGCCTGCCCGATTAGGATGGAGGCCGTATGAAGTCCTGATTCTGCGGGAGAGAAACAGGGCCTCTTTAGCGCATGTTCTTTTACCTCGCCGCAAGCCGGCCTATCAAATCACGAGGGTGGGTTACCGTCCAGCAACGCCACGCCCCGACTATGCGCCCGGTGGAAGGGGGGCGTCAAGGAGAACCGGTCACGGTTCGCTGGAAGATGTTCGGGAAAGGGCGATACTCTGCTGGAAAATATGATGGAAAGGGGATTGCGCAGGTTTTTGCCAGCCGGTATAAGAGGCCCCACGAAGCGGATGTAGTTCAATGGTAGAACGGCAGCTTCCCAAGCTGCATACGGGGGTTCGATTCCCCTCATCCGCTCCAGTCTTTCCCCTGAAAATCAGAAGGTCGTCTCTTCATCCGCCCGGTTGTTGGGTGTGGTGGGCTTTTCCGTACCGTGCCAGCAGAAGATAGCTGAGCGTGGAGACGAGCAGGGCCGTCAGCCATGAGATGTCCACGCCATGCAGCCGTTCCAGCAGCGGGCCGTGATAGAAGGACAGGTTGAGGAAGGGAATTTCCGCCAGAATCCCCAGCCCGTAGCTGAACAGGGCCGGGCCGTTCACAAGCCCATAGACCCCGCCATCCCGTTCGAAAAAGGATGGGACATGATAGTCCCCTTTGCGGATGAGGTAGAAGTCCGCAAGGTTGATGGCTGTCCATGGGATCATGACGGCCATGAGCAGGTCCAGCAGGGCGCTGTAGGCGGCATTGAAGGACTTCGCCATGAAAAGGGCCATCGCCGTGGCTGTCAAGATGATCAGCAGGGTGATGATGAGGCGGCTGCGCCCCCGTGGCTGCCAGCTGGTGCGGCAGCTGTGCAGCAGCGTGATGAGGGAGAGCGTGCAGCAGTAGAGGTCCATGGCATTGGCGAAGGCGATGGACAGCCCCAGGACGAGGATGATCAGCCCTGCCCATGGTCCCGTCATGTGGGTGATGGCGACGGCGGGTGATAGCCCTGTGGCGGCACTGAGGAAGGCCCCCGCTGCCATCGCCAGAAAGGTTCCGCCGACCGTGCCGCCATAACAGGCGAGGAAGATGCGGGGATAGCTGGCTTTCTCATCCGGCAGGTAGCGTGAGGAATCGGAGACATAGGGAGCCGTGGCGATCTGCCAGAGCACGGCGATGGAAAAGGCCTGGAGAAACCCGGCAAAGGAGCCGTGCATGTCTGCCAGAAAGGCCTGCCCGTGTGGCAGGCTCGCCAGCCCGACAAAGAAGCAGAGCAGGATGACGGCCGTCGTGATGAAGGAAACCGCCGAGGAGAATATCTCGATCGTCCGGTAGCCGATGATGCAGGGCAGCAGGCTGAGGACGGCCATGATGAGGATGGCCGGATGTGCTCCCAGCGAGGGCAGGACACTCCGCAGCGCATCGCCGCCCACCACGCAGTTGGAGGCGACGAAGCTGACATACATGACGACGACCATCAGGATGACCGGCATGGCCCCCCATGCACCGAACTGCCCCCGGCTCTGGATCATCTGCGGCACCCCAAGCCGTGGCCCCTGCACGGCATGAAGGGCCATGAAGACAGCCCCGAGCAGGCTGCCAAGCAGGAAGGCAAGGGCCGTGAGAGTGAAGGAGATGTGGCACTGCAACGGCCCCAGCGCACCCGTCACGACCGTCAGCAGCGTCATGTTGGTGCTGAACCAGATGGTGAACTGGTCCCGCGGGCGGCCCCGCCTGTCCGAGGCGGGGATTGGGTGGATGGTGTGCTGCTCGATCGCTGAGAACATGGTGGTCTGCCCTGTCGTGGTCCGTGCCTGTCTCCGGGGTTACAGGCTGATGTTGATGCGCCCGTAGTAATAGCCGCCCGTCATGGGGATACCGGCGGAATTGTTGTCGTAGAACAGTGAGCCGGTGTAGGAGTTTTCCAGCGGCATCCGGCGGGGCCGGACGTTGAAGAGGTTGTTCCCGCCGACGGCCAGATGGATGCGCTTCGTGGCCTGGAAGCCGACCTCAAGGTCCGTCAGCCAGGCAGGTGTGTTCACGAAGCGGTGGAACTGGCTCTGCGAATATTGCAGGGCCGCCGGGGCCTGGTCCTGATAGGTCACGTTGTTGACCGTCTCGCCATAGCGTGTCTGGCGGAGGTTCACATTCCAGCGGTTCAGCTTCCAGTATGCGTTGAGAACGATCTTGCTGCGGGGTGACGCCGTGGTGAGGTAGCCGATCTGCTGTGCATTGAGGATGGGCGATCCGTCCGCATAGGTGTTGAGATGGTGGATGCGGGTGCGGTTCAGATTGAGGGCCAGGCTGAGATTGAGTGACCCGTAGCGGTGCAGCTTCAGGGCGTAATCGGCCATGATGTCCAGCCCCTGCGTGCGGGTGCTGGCCCCGTTGGTGAAGTAGGTGGCTGTGACGTTGTCCGGGTCCAGCCCGCCGGGCAGGGAGGCCCCCATCAGGGCGATGGCATTTTCTGCCGCACTGCCCTGGAAGCTGCCGCCCGGTGAGATGCGGTTGCGGATGTTGATCTGGTACACGTCAGCCGAGACATGAAGGTTCGTGACGGGTTCCAGCACGATGCCGCCGCTGGCGTTGGTGGAGCGTTCCGCCTTCAGCCGCTGGGCCCCGAGGGAGCTGGCCGCTGCGGAACTGACAGGCAGACTGGCCGAGGCCCCGTTGGGGATGACGCTGAGCACGCTGTAATGCTGCTCCAGCAGGGTGGGAGCACGGTAGCCGTTGCTGATGGTGGCCCGCAGGGCAAAGCGTTTCGTCACGTCATACCGGGCGGCGATCTTGCCCGTCTCGGCATTGCCGGAATCGGTATAATGCTCATACCGCCCGCCGAAATCGACATCGAGATGCCGGAGCGGGTGGAAGTCCGCATCAATGTAGCCCGCCCAGACGTTGCGGGTCCATGATCCCGCATTCTGCGGCATCAGGCCCGCAAAGCCCTGGAGACCACCCTTGTAGTAGGAGGCAGGCTCACCGGCCCCGATGGTGTATTTCTCCAGCCTGTGCTGGGCGCCGAAGGAGAGGTCCAGCGAGCGGCCGGGAGCAAAGGCGAACCTGCGGCTGATGTTCAGCGTGTTGTTCCACTGTTCGTTCTTGAAGCGTTCCGTCCGGACCTTCGTGGGGGATGTGCCGTAATCGGCATAATAGGCCGGGCTGCCACTGTTCTTCAGGGTCATGTGGTCATCATCGGCCCCGTATGTCGTGTTGGCATCCCAGTGGAACCCGGCAGGCAGGCGGCCCTTCAGCCCCAGTGTGACGGCGTAGTCCTGTTCCTCCATGGCCTCGATGGGAGAAAACCCGTCGGGATAATATTGCGGGAACGTGTCCGGCGTCCGGTAATCCTGGAAGCCTTCACCGTGACGGTGGGCATAGGTGACAAAGCCGTAGCCTTCCAGGGATTGGGTGAAATGCTTGCCGAAATTGAGGCTGAGGGTCTGGCGGGTTTCCTCGGCAAGGCTGAGGGCCGGGTCGTCATAACGGTTCGTGCGGACGTCCAGACCTTTCTGGATGAAATGGTCGGTATGGTACATCTGCCCGGCCAGATTGACGTACCCGTCCTCGCCCAGGGCTAGGCCCTTGTCGAAGCCGAACTGGTACTGCCAGCCATCGCCGTTATAGGCATTTGCGCCTGTCTGGGCATCAATGTCGGAGCTTCTGACGTCCTTTTTCAGCACGATGTTGATGACACCGGCCAGCCCGTCCGCCCCGTAGCGGGAGGCGGCACCGTCCCGCAGGATTTCGATATGGTCGATGGCTTCCGGGGGGATCATGTTCAGGTCCACCGGGCTGGAGCCTTCCTCCGGCCCGCTGTCGGCACTGATGTTCGCCGTGGTGTGGCGGCGTATGCCGTTGACGAGCACGAGCGTGTGGTTGGGGTTCAGCCCCCGCAGGCGGATGGAGGAGGTCAGGGCCGAGGCGTCATACCCTGCTGCACTGATGGTGATGGACGGATTGATGCGGGCCAGAGCTTCCGCCACGTTCAGCTGCCCCGTGCGCTGGAGCTGCTGTGCCGTGACGATATCCACCGGTGAGGTGCTGGCCCGTGCCCGTTTCAGCGGTGTGTTTGTCCGGTGGACGGTCAGATGTTCGGCTGATTTGGCATTGATGGCGTGGGGCCTGTGGCGGGTTGTGGATGTGCTCTTGCGGGCCTGTGTCTTTTTGCTGGCCGCTGGGGAGGTCGTGGCCGTGCCTGTCACTGTGGCGGCTCTGGCGGTGGATAGTGAGCCTGACAGGGCCGTGGCGAGGCCAAGGCCCATGCCGCATGACCCCATAAGCCAGGAGAGGGACAGCAGGGAGGCAGGCAGACGGTGAGAGCCATGCAGGCGGGGCATTGTGGTGTCTCCAGAGTGCGAAATGGGCGGTGGGTCAGCAGGTCAGGAAAAACGGGCGGCGAGGGCGGCGACATGCTCCGGCCCGATGCCACAGCAGCCCCCGATGATGTCGGCCCCGGCAGCAAGCCAGTGCTGGGCGAAGTCGGCGTAACGCTGGGATGTCAGCGTGCCATCCAGTGGAGTGATGCTTTCATTGGCTCCTTCGCCTTCGCCGTCATGATGGTTGTGGGCGAAACCGTTGGCATACACGCCCAGTTTCAGGGTGGTGGAATCACCGTGTGTCTTCAGCACCTTTCGGGCTGTGTGCAGGGCCGTTTCCATGATGCGGGGGTCGCTGCAGTTGAAGAGCAGGGCCTCCAGCTTCAGCTGAAGGGCGGCTTCCACGGCTTCTTCCAGCAGTTCACCCGACCGCAGGCGGACCGGGGCGTGCTGGTGGATGAGAGCGGCGGGATCGGAATCATCCAGCGTGAAACTTCCCCAGAAGGGGCGTGCATCGTCCGTGCTCTGCTGGACGAGCCTGTGGGCTGTCTGAAGTTCGGCGATGCTGCTCTGTGTTTCTGCCAGCCAGAGATCGGCCGAGGGTGCCAGCCCACGGATGAGCGGCGTCAGGATAGCCTCTGCCTTCTGGGGGGTGAACAGGTCGGGACGGTAAGAGCCGCCTGCCGGTGGCAGGGAACCGGCCAGAAGAGACGGCTTTCCACCCTGGGCCTGTGCTGCAATGGCCTGCCGTCCCAGATGGCCGGAGAGGCGGGCCAGTTCCTCGCCCCGTGCGGCAAAACGTTCCTCACCGATATGGAATGGCACGACGGCATAGCTGTTGGTCGTGATGACATGCGCCCCGGCCTTGAGGAAGTTCTCATGGGCCTGCTGCACCAGATCGGGCCGCTCCATCAGGCTGAGGGCTGACCATTCCGGCTGGCGGAACGGAGCTCCCATGCGGTGCAGCTCCCGCCCCATGCCACCATCAAGGATGAGAGGTGTCCGGTCAGCTACGGAAGAGAAGGGCGTGGTGGAAGAAGGCATGGCGCTGGCTCATTGGGGGGGCTGTGGTCTGGTCCCCGTTTTCTGTCTGTTGAAGGAGCGCCATGGGTAAAAAAACTTGACGAAAATATCAATCCCATACACATATAAGCATGATGTTATATGTAAAGTATAGAAGTGGGCGGAGATGGGTATTATTGAGAGCTAAAGGTGACGGCAAGTTAATGTATTGTATTTATCATATAATGATATGATTATATCCATATAAAAAACTGTAAAAAATATTTTCTCCGGTATCAGCCGGATTTTGTCATTCCTTTGCAGAAAGATGAAAAAGGGCCCCAGCGCCTGCCAACATGACGGTGGAGCCCGAAGAATCAGGGGCTGTTGAGAGTGTCCTCGTATTTCTGCCCGTCAAATACCCAGCGGTCGTTGCCATCAATAATGATGTCAGCCAGACCGTTGTGACGCTGGCGGGCAATACGGATGGAACCGTTCACGCTGTCCAGCAGTGTGTCCCATTTGTTGCCATTCCTGCGATAGATGGAGGTGGTACAGCCTGCAGACCCGCAGAGGCGGTATGATTGCAGCTGCACGAACAGGATCATGTTTTTCTGCTTTGGGGCGAGTTTGGCTGTCCCTGTCAGGACGATGGGTGTCTCGTTGTGGCGGGCCGCATCGTCCAGAAGGTCTGCATTCAGGCTGCGGGCCTGCCTGTCCAGCTCCGTGCCGGGCTGGGCTTTCAGCTCCACGGGTGTCGTGCTGGAGTGCTGTGCTGAATGATGATGACGTGACGGATGCTTCTGGCTGGCCGCCTCGGCCGGGCTGGTCTGGATGAAACCGAAGAGACCCATGACGATGGCGGAACGGCACAGGTTTCCGGCAAGGCCACGGAGGCGGACAGGAACAGGTGATGAACGTGTCATGGCGTCGTTATCCTCTGGGGGACGGGTCAGGAAAAGACAGGGAAGCCCGCCATGAATGGCAGGGTAACGGGGTTGTGCTCATTCATACCGCAAGGTGACGACGAGCACGTCACGGTAGGCGGGCAGGGTGGGGTCTTCCGGTTCTACCGCCGTCACGCCGTGATAGACACGGTGATCGTCCACAATGGCAGTATCCAGCGGCTCTGTCAGGGTGAAGGACCCCAATACGGTCTGCTGGTCCAGCGCATGGATGCTCGTGACGCCTTCCCGTATGTTGCAGCGGTTGACCATGAAGACGAAAACCCAGTCCACGCCATCACGATGCATCCCTTCCGGCGTGGGAAGAGCCTCTGCATCGCTGGCGGCCTCGATGCGGAACTGATGGACCTCCACATGCCACGGGGCTGGCTGGGGTCGTTCCGGGGAGAGGTGGTCCGCCATGGTGGAGGTGGCCTGGAGAATGGCCGCAAGGGCCGGATGTCGCCCCATCCCGTCAGTGATGGGACTGAACCAGCGTTCTACCCCGCCATTGAGCAGATTGTAATCCCGGCTCTGATAATGGGGCTGATGGTCCTTGCGGGTCAGGCTGTTCCCGGTGATGGAAAAGGTCCCATAGCGACGACGGCGGTAGCGCCCGCCATCAGCCATGTAGAGGTCCATGCCCAGATCATTCCAGCTTTCAGCAAAACCCTGCCAGTCTTTCAGGCCGCAGGGCTCCAGCCACGCTCTGGCCTGTCGAGCGGGGAGAAAGGCAAAACCGTTTTTGATGATCTGCTGTTCGATAGAACCGGTGGAAGCTGTACAGGATAGGGTCATGGCAGGCGTTCCCCTGTCGCCGCAAGGGGAGCAGACTGGGGCTGCCCTTTTCTGGCGGTACGGATCATGATGGCACAGAGCCCGAGTATAAAAGGTCTCCCGGCAACTGTCTTGCGCCTTGTGCCGTCCTGGTGAAAAACCTTGATGGTGGAGTGTACAGGCCTTTTTGAGCCCCCGCAGGGCAAACCCCCTTCACCTGCCGTGAAGGGGGCTGCCGGGTTGGGGGGAAGGGCCGCTTCAGTCCTGTTCCGGCTGTGCTGACGGTTTCTTGCCGTTCAGATCAGGATTGTTGGGCTTGAAGCGTTCGCCGAGGGCTGCGCAGACGGTACGGAAAAGACCGCTGATGCCCATCTGGTGCTGGCGGAACAGACCTTCATGGATGAAGCGGGCCAGCTGGGCTCCAAAGCCATGGCCGCCGAACCCCTTCTTGGAGGGCCACATGCCCCAGGCATTGTACCGCCCCAGAGCCACGACGGCGCCACGGTCGTTATAGACGAACGGGACCGCTGCCTTGCCAGCCAGCTGGCGGGGAATGGCAACCCGGCCGACATAACGGCCTTCCTGCCGGGCGGCCTGCGCCGTGGGGGCTGTGGGGTTGACCTCCATGCGGGCGCAGTCACCGATGGCATAGATGGACGGGTCTTTCGTGGTCTGGAGCGTGTTGGTGACCATGATCTGCCCGCTGCGGCTGAGCTCAAGATTCTTCAGGAGAGAGGTCGCCACGCAGGCTTTCACCCCAGCAGCCCAGATGGGGAAGTCGGACTCGATGCGCCGACCATCCTTGAGGGCGATGTAGCCGCAGCCGACCTCACTGACCATGCCGCCGGTGATGACATCGAATCCCAGCTTCTCCAGTTCGGCCTTGGCCTCGGCCGAAACCTGCTCGGGGAAAGGCGGCAGCAGTCTGTCCTGCGCCTCGATCAGCGTGGGCCTGAGCAGCCTTTTGCGGGCAGAGGGGCCAAGGCCGGGAGTGCTGTCGATGGCCTGGCAGAGCTCGGCAGCCAGCTGCACCCCAGTGGCACCACCCCCAACAATGTTCAGGTGGACAGGCTTGTTTGTCAGCTGCGCCCGCTCGATGAGCGTACGGAAACGGTCGTGGATGGCGTTGGCATCAGCCAGGGTATTGAGGAAGAGGCAGTTTTCTTTCGCCCCGGGCGTGCCGAAGTCGTTTGCGCAGGAGCCCAGAGCCACGATGAGCAGATCGTAATTCAGGACCTGCCCGTTTTCCAGGTTCAGCGTCTTTGTTGTGCTGTCGATGGTGTCCAGCGTGCTCTGGATGAAGGAGAAGCCGAAACGTTTGGAAAGCTCATTGAAGGCGAACAGGTTGCCTTTCTGGCCGATCGTGCCGGATGCCAGCTCATGCAGGACAGGCTTCCAGATATGGACGGCGTTCTGATCAATCAGGGTAATGCGGACATGGGAGTTGTGGCTGAGCTGGGTTGCGGCTTCCAGCCCGCCAACACCACCTCCCAGAATGACGACATGTTTCTTTGCGGACATGGAACCGTTCCTCGTTTTTCCGACGTGACAGGCGCAAACAGAACGCGCAGCAATATCTGAGCTCTAGCGGTCCGCCCTGCCATATACAAGCCCTGTCATGGTCATCGATGTTGTTTTCTGATTGTCCCGGTCCCCTATCACCCCGGGGGGTACCGGTGCCTGCCGGGGCAGGGCCTGCCCCCGTCCGCAACTGGGGGTTGACCCTGCCGGATATGGGCGGAAATGCCCCCGGTATCAGCTTCTGTATGAGCCGTTTATGTCGATGTAACCGTGTGTCAGATCA
>NZ_LMYH01000010.1:0-12183 GCF_002917995.1 Parasaccharibacter apium | reverse complement strand
GTTCGGGAGGAACTTCAACCCTGGGCTGCGGACGGGGCGCTTCCGTAACGGCTGGCGCCTGACGTACAGGACGCTGCGGTTCGGGAAGAACCTCGACCCTGGGCTGCGGACGGGGCGCTTCCGTAATCGTCGGCTCCCTGTAGGCTGGCTGCCGGGATACGGCACCCCCGCCAGCCCTGCGCTCCAGATGGGAAAGCGGTTCTGCCGGCGGTGCCTTCTGGAGCTCGGCCTGAGCCTCCTGCCGCGATTCCTCAGAAGAATGAACATGCCCGAATGTTCTGGCATGTGCGTACAGGGACGCCTTGCCCGCACTGACAACCTTCACGCTGCCATCAGGAGCAATGAGCGTATCCGTTCCATCACCATTGGGAATGGTAACCACACCCCGCCCTGCGGGCTCCATGTAAGGCCGCGCATTATCCTTGACATGGGATGGAATGGGTTTGCCTATGGGCATCACGCCCTTACCGGACCCATAACGCTGCCCGACATCTTCCCCGACACTCATGCCCTGGCCATCATTGAGCTGCTGCCGGAGATCCGCATCAAGCTGTGGTCGCGCCTTCTGCCATTTCTCAACAAAATTCCTGTCAGACCGGCTGACATCCTGAAGGCTGGGCACAGGCTCCGGCTGACCCGGCCAGACATCCCCCTCCTCGGGAAGAACAGGCATTGTGCTCAGCTTCACTCCCCGGACACGCTGCGCCGTCTCGCTCCGGGCATCTGGCATGTTCGGATTGCCAAAAGGATTGATCGTACTACCCAGATGCCTGTCCAGACCCGTGCAGCTGACCGAAAAACTGGTACACCCCACCGCAAAGAAGGACATGACAGCGCCTACCCTCTTTAGCTTTCCTTCCCTGCTTTTCATTCCCTACCCTTTACAACCATCGCAACCTGTCCCCAGGAAGGCTCAGCCCACCTTCTGCCACCATCATCTCGAGCTGCCAGATACCTCACACCAAGTCTATCTCCGCATCTGCGCCACGGTCGCCTTGAGGTAGTCTGTCCCCGTCAGAAGCGTCGGAATGACAGACAGCCAGAGCAGCGCAGCGCCAATTACGCCAAAGCACCATGTCACGTCATGAAAGGAGGTAGAAGCCCCCTCCCCCAGAATCAGGAAACCGATGGCCACCATCTGTGTGCCTGTCTTCCATTTGGCCAGACGGGTGGACGGAATCGTCTCATTGCGGGAGGCCATATACTCCCGCAGCCCGCTGATCATGATTTCCCGAAGCATGATGAGAATGGCTGCATACAACGAGCAGAACCGCAGCCCTCCCATCCCTGCGAGTGCCAGGAGAAGCCCCCCGACAAGGAGCTTGTCTGCAATCGGATCCATCATCCTGCCAAGGTCTGATGTCAGGCCTTGCCGACGGGCCAGAGCCCCATCGAGATAGTCGGTCACACAGGCGCCAACATACAGCAGAAACGCCATATCAGCCCACAGGCCACCACCTGCCAGACACCCGATCAGCACCGGGATGACAAGGATACGGAACAGAGTGAGAAGGTTGGGAAGATTGATCACCTGATATCCCTAATATGGAAGGCCACCCCCAACACGGTGCTCAGTCAGGGTTTTTTGAGGACGTCACTCTGTTCTCTTACCCATTCTGGATGGAAATATCCATAAATGACCTGTGCCATTTCGCGATTAATTCCCGGTACATGCTCCAGCTCTTCCAGAGCCGCCTGCCCGACATGGCGTGCAGAGCCGAAACGGGTCAGCAGAGCCTTCTTGCGAGCTGGGCCAACACCGGGAATCTCGTCGAGGCCGGAACGGGTCAACGCTCTGGAACGTCCTGCCCTGTGTGTCGTGATGACAAAACGGTGGACCTCATCCCGCAACCGCTGAAGATAGTAGAGGACAGCATCATTGACGGGCAGCTGGAACGGTTCCTTCCCCTCCACAAAGAACCATTCCCGCCCTGCATTGCGGTCCACCCCCTTGGCAATACCCACTACAGGAATGGAGGACAGGCCCCTCTCCGCCAGAATCTCCCGGACGACTCGTACCTGCCCTTTGCCGCCGTCAATCAGCAGCAGGTCCGGCCAGTTTTCACTCCCTGAATCATCCGGTGTCAGCTGGGCAAAGCGACGGGTCATGACCTCCTTCATCATGCCAAAATCATCACCCGGAGCGACAGGACCACGGATGGCAAATTTCCTGTAAGCCCGCTTCACGAAACCTTCCGGGCCGCCCACAATCATGGCGCCATAGGGAGCCTGTCCCATCAGATGGGAATTGTCATAAACTTCAATACGTTTCGGTGGCTCGGGCAGGTCGAAAAGCTCGGCCACCTTTTCCAGCAGAACGGCCTGCCCGGCCGTTTCTGCAAGCCGACGCTCCAGAGCTTCACGAGCATTGAGAATGGCGTGGTCCAACACCGCCTTCTTTTCACCCCGCTGCGGCTGGAGAATCTGCACCTTCTGCCCCCGTTGCAGGCTCAGCGCTTCAGTCAACAGAGGCTGTTCAGCAGGCTCAGAACTTGTCAGCACCTGTAAAGGAGGCTGCTTGTCCTCGTAGAACTGGAGGAGAAACGCCGCAAGAACATCAGCCGCAGGCTCATCTGCCTCATGCCGGGGATAGAAAGCCCTGTTGCCATTGTTGCGACCGCCACGGATGAAAAAGACCTGGATGCAGCTCTGCCCCGCCTGCTGCCAGAGTGCAACGACATCCGCCTCCTGGATGCTGGCCGGATTGATGGCTCCTGAGGCCCGTAGATTGGCAAACCCCCGGATACGGTCACGGATGAGAGCAGCCCGTTCGAAAGCCAGCTCCTCGGAAGCCTGTTCCATTTCCAGGGTCAGGCGCTGTTGCAGCTCCCGGCCGCCTCCACTCAGGAATTCCTTCGTCTGTTCCACCAGCCCCTGATACTCCAGCGGGCTGATGCGCTCCACGCAGGGAGCAGAGCAACGCTTGATCTGGTGCAGCAGGCAGGGGCGGGTCCGGGATTCGAAAACGCTGTCCGTACAGGTCCGCAGCATGAAGGCCCGCTGAATGACCTGAATTGTCTGGTCCACTGCTCTGGATGACGCAAAAGGCCCCCAATAGGTTGCCCCTTTGACGGGCTTCCCCCGTTGGCGCATCAGGCGGGGATAGGCGTGATCCCCGCTCAGCAGAAGCCACGGATAACTCTTGTCATCCCGCAGAAGGATGTTGAAGCGGGGCTTCATCCGCTTGATGTAGTTGGCCTCCAGCAGCAGGGCCTCGGCCTCGGTGCGTGTCACGACGATTTCCATGCTGGCCGTCAGGGAGACCATGAGCTTCAACCGGTCCGGTAGACGGGCGACATGCGTGTAAGACGTGACCCGCTTCTTCAGGTTCAGCGCCTTGCCGACATACAGCACCTCCCCCTTCGCACCGATCATGCGATACACGCCGGGACTTTCAGGAATCGTCTTCAGGGCTTTCCGAATCGCAGGGGCGCCGTGGGGTCTTTCAGGCATATGTCCTAGTTTTCCGCCAGTTTTTCATGATCATGCTGCGCCTTTCATACTCATCCACCATTCCTGTGGACAAAGCTGTGAATACTCCAAGGGTAAAAGCACACAGCATAGGGTTTCTCTTCTTTTTTCATAGATTGCCCATTTTTTAGGCAAAGAATATAACCATCTGAAAAATAAGGAATTATAAAAGATTTTATCCCTGCATCCTCCCCTTTCCTGCCCCCTGATGGCGGTGTGGGCTGTCAATCCCGTTTCTGAAAAAATTACTGTGCAAAAAATACCACGAATTTTCTCAAAAAGTAAAAATCAGGTTTGACATTTCGAAATTTTATCTTCTGCCCTCTGCAACAGGCGCAGCATGTTTTCTCCACATATGGCCCGAATCTCCCCGGCATCCAGACCAGCAACAGCCAGCGCTTCGGACACATGGTGAGTCTCACTGGCATCCTGCCAGCCCTCTATCCCGCCTCCGCCATCAAAGTCGGACGAAATTCCCACATGTTCGACACCAATCCTGCGGGCCACATACAGCACATGCTCCACAAAATCTTTCAGCGTTCCACCACCACCCCGGCGCAGGAATGGCCCCATGGCTGTAATCTGGATCAGGCCACCACTGGCCTTCAGTGCATCAAGCTGTCCGTCATCCAGATTGCGGGGATGATCACACAAAGCCCGCACACAGGAATGGCTGGCAAAAACAGGAACTGAGGATGCATCCACCGCCTGCATCATGGTCTTGCGGGATGCATGGGAAACATCCACCAGCACACCATGCCGGTTCATCTCACCAATAACCTCCCGCCCCAAAGCGGACAGACCGCCATGCACTTCTGCCGGCCCCTGCCGGACAACCGCCGAATCCGCCAGAAGGTTATGGCCATTATGGGTCAGGGTCATGTAACGCACGCCATGCCGCCGGGCGAGATAGCCGATCCGGGCCGGGTCATCCGCCAAGGGGTAGCCATTTTCCATGACAGGCACCAAAGCCACCTGCCCGGCCTCCGTAGCCCGCCGGATATCCGGAACTCTCCGGCACAGCACAGCCTGCCCGGAAAGATGAAGCGGAACCATCTCTTCCATCGCCTCCAGCATGGCCCGTGCTCTTTGCCACGCTGCCTCATGCCCTGCGTCATCCAGACCAGCCTGCGGTGTATAGGCAGCCAGACAGGCCACCCCCATCCCACCGGCCTGCGCCTTGGGAACGGTAAACCGGCGTTCCACATCCCGCATGGCAACATCCGCCTGGTCCCGCTTATGCCAGCAGGGCAGACCTTCCGCCGTTTTTTCGTTCCATGGAATATCAATATGGCTGTCGATCATCAGGATGGGCATATGCGGAAGACTTTCCTTATTCATTCCCCCCAGATTGGGGTAAACCCTGTTCATCGCAAGATCATCCGTTGAAATTTCCCGCTCCAGAGGAGATCAGAAAACATGCGTCTCATTACATGGAACATCAATTCACTCCGCCTCCGGCTACCCCTGCTCCAGCGTCTGATTGAGGAACAGGCCCCTGATGTCATCTGCCTTCAGGAAACCAAAGTGCCGGACCCTCTCTACCCCCGTGATGCACTGGCAGAGCTGGGTTTTCCCCATCAGCTCTATCGTGGAATGAAGAGCTATAATGGGGTCACCATTCTCTCCCGCACACCGCTGGAGCCCATTACCGGCACGCCGGACTGGTGTGGCCGGGAGGATTGCCGCCATGTGGCTGCCAGCATCCAGACAGAAACCGGGCCGGTGACGCTCCACAATTTCTACGTGCCCGCCGGTGGCGATATTCCCGACCCGCAGGAAAATGAAAAATTCGCCCATAAACTCGCCTTCCTTGAGGAGGCTACAGCATGGTTCCGGGCCAATCCGCCACAGCGGAGCATTCTGGTCGGTGATCTCAACATCGCTCCGCTGGAGCATGATGTCTGGAGCCACCGTCAGCTTCTGAAAATCGTCAGCCATACGCCACCGGAAACGACACGCCTGACCGAATGGCTTCATGCCGGATTTGAAGACGCCATGCGGAAGGCCATTCCAGAACCGGAAAAGCTCTTCACATGGTGGTCATACCGCAATCGTGACTGGAAAAAATCCAACCGGGGGCGCCGTCTGGACCATATCTGGACAACACCGGACCTTCTCCCCGGCCTGAAGACAATCAATGTCCTCAGCCCCATGCGGGACTGGACCTCCCCTTCCGACCACGTTCCCGTCATGATGGATCTGGCCGTCTGACCAGACTGGACCAGATGGCAGAAAGGCTGGCAGGACTTCCTCCTGCCAGCCTTTCTTCTATCCGCCCTCAGGGCACCATCCGTCAGAGATCAGGATTCAGGCAGTACCCACCACCTTCCGTCAGCAGAATCCCGGCCCGGCCATGATCAGGCTCGATCTTCTGCCGCAGACGGTAGATGTGCGTTTCCAGCGTGTGGGTCGTCACCGAGGCGTGATAGCCCCAGACCTCATGCAGCAGCACGTCCCGCTCCACTGGCTGCCCACCGGCACGGTAGAGATATTTCAGGATTGCCGTTTCCTTTTCCGTCAGATGGATGCGCTGCCCCTTTTTCTGGTCCACCAGCTGCTTCCTGGCCGGATGGAAAACATAGGGACCGATATCAAAAACAACATCCTCACTGTTCTCGAAAAGACGCAGCTGCGCCCGCAGACGGGCCTTCAGCTCGCCCATGCGGAACGGTTTGGCCACGTAGTCATTCGCTCCAGCATCCAGACCACGAATCACGTCATCTTCATCATGCGACCCCGTCATCATGATGATGGGGATATGAATGCCCCTCTCCCGCAACCCGGCACAGAAATCCCGCCCGTCACCATCTGGCAGGTTCACATCCAGCAGAAGAATGTCTGTCCTGCCTCCAGAAGAGTGATCCATCACCTCCCGTGCAGCCGCAATGGTGGCAGCCTGTTCAACGCGGTACGCTTCCTCCTCTCCCAGCTGTTCAGCCAGCAGAAGGCGCAAGGCATCATCATCGTCAACAATCAGTATTGAGTGATGAGCATTCATATCCCAAAAATCCCGTCCGTAATGCACTCAAAACCCCGCCTCTCCGCCCATGCCGGATGGGCAGACAGGGAGGACCTGTCTTTCTGATAGGGCACTACACTAGCCCGAATGACGGCCAAGCACTACGCCCCTGCACGCAGTTCTGCTTCCTCTTTTACATCTGCCCCCTCATCACGGCTTTCCGGCGCCCTCATGGAAATGACAAGATCCCCCATGCTCGGCATGGTCCAGGCCCGATCTTCTGCCGAGCGAACGAAGATGCCCGTACCCCGGCGAACAATGAGCAGATCCAACCGGTTTTCTTCTTTCCCGAAAAGATCCACCGTGGCATCCGTCACGCTCTGACAGACAAAACGCCAGCCACGACTGAACAGGGTATCAAAGAACGTATAGTTCCAGCCCGGTTCTCCCAGCACCTTTCCCCGGGCATCACGTGAGAGACCACGATACAGGTCCAGCCGGGCCACACCGGGACTGACCTGATAGACCCTCTCCCGCCCCATATGCGGAGCCATATGCCCGCAGACCATCCCGTTATAGATGGCATCCCCGGTCGTGGCGATCAGGTAGTCCGCCGGGCGCTCCTCCAGAGCCTCCTGCCCCGCTGCGGAGAGAAGTTCCGCCTTGAGGACCGGCACCCCACGCCGGGCTGCGGGCATGAGTTCCTGCGCTGTCGTATCCACCAGCAGAACAGGTACCTTCTCCTCATTCAGGCAGGCCGCCAGATCGGTCGACCAGGCATTACCACCAAGAATGACCAGAGCGGGCTCATTGGAGAGAGTCAGATGCAGCCTTCGTGCCAGCGGGCCGAGTGAAAAACCGTGGCAGATCATCGTCACGGCAATCACGCAGAACACGGCCGGCATGACAAGATCGGCAGAGGCGTACCCCGCCTCCGAAAGCTTGATCCCCGCCGCACCAGCCACAGCCGCCGCAACAATCCCTCGTGGAGCGATCCATCCGACAAAAATCCGTTCCTGCCAGCTGATGCTTGTCCCCAGCGTGGCCAGGAAAATGCACAGGGGGCGAACGACAAACAGCACAACCAGCGTGAGAAGCAGGATGGGAATAGACAGTCTGGCCAGCACGGCACGGTGCAGGTCGGCCGTCAGCAGGATGAACAGAACGGATACCATAAGGACCACCAGAGATTCCTTGGTCCGTTTCAGTTCATTCAGGCCCGGGATATGCAGGTTGGTCAGCATCATGCCGAAGACGGTCACGGCAATCAGGCCGGCCCCTTCCATCACCAGCGTGCAGGCCTCGAAAATGATCAGCGCCAGCGTGACCATGATGGGTACCTTCAACAGCTCCGGCATCAGGTCCCGGGTAAAAAGGTAACGCAGCAGATAGGCAGGCAAAATGCCCGCCGCCACGGAAACAGCCCCAGCCAGAAGCATGTCCGGCAGGGTATGGACGAAGAAAATCTGCTTGTGCAGGTCCACATGCAACAGCATGATCTGCATGACGACGGCAGCCAGAATGGCCCCCAGCGGGTCGTTGACGATGGCCTCCCACCGCAGGAAGGCCGCCACACGGGGCTGGAGTTTGGCACTCCGCAACAGGGGCAGGATGACCGTCGGCCCCGTCACCACGATGATGGCCCCGAAGAGAAAGGATGTTCCCCATTCCAGATGGGCAACATAATGGGCTGCCAGAGCTCCCAGTATCCAGTTGATTGGCAGGGCCACCATCGTCAGGCGGGCAACGCCCTGCCCGGCCTCCCGGAGCTGGCGGATATCCAGCACCATTCCACCCTCAAAGACGATCAGGGCCACCAGCATGGAGACCAGTGGACGGAACGCATGACCCAATGTTTCTGATGGATGCAGCCACCCCAGAACAGGGCCAAAAAGCAGCCCCATGGCAAAGAGCAGAACAATGGCTGGGAGCCGCAGGCGCCAGGAAACCCATTGTGCCAGCATCCCTGCCCCGAATGTCAGCACCACACCGAAGAGAACATCATAGGCCATAGGGGATCTGTTTCCTCCAGTCAGACAGGACCGCCCGGCCCCGTAGCAGGAACAGGCTGGCCATTGTCCAAATATTAGCCATTTTCATGACAGATGCACAAATCCGCCGCAGGGACAGACAGGAGACCGGATAGCCCGTCCCTGCATGCGTCTCAGCCCTGGGACATTTTTTCCATGGCCGCCACGAAGAAACCATCCGTCCCGAAACCATGAGGCGTCAGGGAGAAAAGTGCCTCCTGCCGCAGTTCTTCCGGCAGAAGGATGGAACGTTTCTCCGCAGGCAGCAGGGTGTAGGCCTCCTGCCTCTTCAGGAAGGCTTCAATCTGCTTTCCGTTCTCCGCCCCCAGAAGGGAACAGGTGGCATAGACCAGCTTCCCGCCCGGCCGGACGAGACGGGCTGCAATGTCCAGAATGGCTGCCTGCTTGGCGCAGAGTTCCTTGATGTCCTCCTCTGTCAAACGCAGGCGGGCATCAGGATTGCGCCGCCATGTCCCGGTACCGGAACAGGGAGCATCCACCAGTACCGTGTCAAACTGGCCTTCCCGCCGTTTCGCCCATTTGTCGCCTTCACTCAGCAGATGCCGTGTCACGTTATGGACATCCGCCCGGCGCAGACGCTTCGTGGCACCATCCAACCGGACCCGGGAGACATCACAGGCCACGATCTGCCCTTTATTCTCCATCGTCATGGCCAGAGCCAGCGTCTTTCCGGCAGCACCGGCGCAGTAATCCAGCAGCCTCTGCCCCGGTCTGGCATCCACGGCTGCTGCGATCAGCTGGCTGCCTTCATCCTGTATCTCTACCAGCCCTTCCCGGAAAAGAGCCGCCACTGTAACGGGCTGACGCCCTTCAAGCCGGATGCCCCACGGAGAGAGAGCCGTCGGCTCCCCCTGAAAACCTTCCCGCCGGAGACGGCGCAGGGCCTCCTCCCGTGTTCCCTTCAGAAGATTGACCCGCAGGTCCAGGGAGGGTGCCCCCATGAGGGCCCGCATTTCCTCCTCCAGCCTGTCACCAAAATCTTCCACCAGATAAGGGTGCAGCCAGTCGGGATATTCCAGCCGGACCGGCAGTGGCTGCTTTTCGCTGCTGATGTCCTGCCCTTCCAGAGCCTCCAGCATGACCATTTCACGCTCGCTCAGCGGAGCTGGAGCGTAACGCTCCCCGCTGAAAAGGGACTGGATGGATGAAAGGGGCTGCCCGACAAAATGCAGCATGGCCGCACAGAGCAGCCTCGGGGAAACATCCTCATGCCGGTAGCGCAGGTCCGCCCGCAGATGCCAGTGCAGCCGACGCCATGCCCGCAGCACGTCCCACGCAAGGGTGGAAATGGCCCGGCGGTCACCACCACCGATATAGCGGCGTTCACGGAAGAAATTGTTGGCAACGGCATCAGCCGGACGGTGCGGTGCGTTCTGGATCGCACAAAGCAGATCAATCGCACCAGAAAGACGAGCAGCGGGGGTCATGGCCCCCGCCTACTCCGTTTCCTTTCATCAGGAAAGGAAAAAATGACCTTTCAAAGCCAATTAAAGCCGATAGTTGGGAGCTTCCCGGGTGATGGTCACATCATGCACGTGGCTTTCCCGCAGACCCGCATTGGTGATCTTGCGGAAGCGGGCACGGGCCTGAAGATCGGCAATCGTGGCGGAGCCGGTATAGCCCATGCCAGCCCGCAGGCCACCGATCAGCTGGTGTACGACAGCCGCCATCGGCCCCTTGTACGGCACCTGCCCTTCAATCCCTTCCGGCACCAGCTTCAGCGTGTCCCTCACCTCACCCTGGAAGTAACGGTCTGCCGAACCACGGGCCATGGCCCCCATGGACCCCATGCCACGATAAGCCTTGTAGGTCCGCCCCTGATACAGGAAGCTCTCGCCGGGGCTTTCCTCACATCCGGCCAGCATGGAGCCGACCATCACGACATCAGCACCGGCCCCGATGGCCTTGACGATGTCACCGGACGTGCGGATGCCACCATCGGCGATGGCAGGAATGTCCAGCTCATGACAGGCGGCTGCCGTTTCCAGCACGGCGGAGAACTGCGGCACACCCACACCGGCCACGACACGGGTCGTGCAGATGGACCCCGGACCGATGCCGACCTTCACACAGTCTGCACCGGATTCGATCAGCGCCCTGGCAGCTTCTGGCGTGGCCACGTTGCCGGCGATCAGCTGCACGTCGGCATATCTGTCACGCAGGCGGGCCACGGTCTCCAGCACGCCACGGGAATGACCGTGGGCCGTGTCGACCACCAGCACATCCACGCCTGCCTCGACAAGAGCCGCCCCACGGCGGAGACCATCCTCCCCAACGCCGATGGCCGCAGCGCAGAGCAGACGCCCCTCCGCATCCTTCACGGCCAGCGGATGGGTCATGGCCTTGTCCATGTCCTTGACGGTGATCAGACCGATGCAGCGTTCCGCATCGTCCACGACCAGCAGTTTCTCGATCCGATGATCATGCAGCAGCTGGCGGGCCTGATCCGGGGATGCCCCGTGCCGGACCGTGACCAGCCCCTCATGCGTCATCAGGTCCCGCACACGGGTATTTTTATCTTCGGTAAAACGCATGTCACGGTTGGTCAGAATACCAACCAGCCTGCCATCCTTCTCCACGACCGGGAGGCCGGAAATGCCATGGTGGGCCATGATCTCATGAACATCGCTCAGCGTCTGGTCCGGCCCCACCGTAACGGGATTGACCACCATGCCAGCCTCAAAACGCTTCACACGACGGACCTGCTCGGCCTGTCCTTCCAGCGTCAGATTCTTGTGGATGACACCCATGCCGCCCTGCTGCGCCATGGAGATGGCCATTTCCTCTTCCGTCACCGTATCCATGGCGGAAGAGAGCAGCGGAATGTTCAGCTCCAGCTTGCGGGTAAGACGTGTCTTCGTGCTGACCTGACCGGGAAGAACCGATGATTCAACCGGCTCGATCAGCACGTCATCAAAGGCCAGGGCATCACGCACACGGCTGTAAAGTTTGTCATTCTGGAAATTGGTCATGATGCCTACGCCCTCGCTCGTGCGTCCTGTTCAATACAACTAGGTCAGCCTACCACCACTGAAAGGGTAATTAAGCTGTTGGCAGGGTCTCATAACGCACTCTGTAACCATAGGCAAAGGAAAACAGACTGCAGCCTGCTCTCCTCACAGGGAGGAAGAAAAACGGGGGACTGGTTTCCCCTCGCCTGCTGCGGCCAGTTCCTTGCGCCGTGTATCGAATACGGCCGCCAGATGCCGCAGGAAGGGGCCGCCCTTTTCTGTCAGGCTCACCCGGTTGCCCTCCCAGCGGATCAGCCCGTCCTCCTCGAAAGGACGCAGGGCTTCCAGCTCTTCTGCAAAAGCCTGTTCCAGACCCTGTCCTGACGGGATGTAGGGTGTCAGGTCCACGCCCGAAAGGCACATGACGGTCTCGATCACCTTCCCCCGCCAGCGGTCCTCCTCCGTACGGAACACCCCCCGGGCAACGGGAAGGCCATCATGCTCCTTCAATGCCCGGATATAAGCCGCCGTAGACGGAATGTTCTGGTAGAATCCGTCAGGTGTCATGGAAATGGCCGATGCTCCCATCCCCAGCAGGACGGGTGATGAATCGATCGTATAGCCCTGAAAATTGCGATGCAGTGTACCGGCCTCATAGGCATGGGCCATGGCATCTTCAGGATGGGCATAATGGTCCAGCCCGATGGACTTGTAGCCTTCCTCAACCAGAACACGGTCGATCCTGTCC
>NZ_LMYH01000016.1:0-161864 GCF_002917995.1 Parasaccharibacter apium | reverse complement strand
CTTGTCAACAACGGCCACTCCGCCCTCCAGGATGGTTCAGCCGTCACCGGAACGGTCACGAACAATGATGGATCACTGGTGGCGAACGGAGCCAGACTGGCCAATCTCGTTACCAATGCGGGGACCGTCACCCTGAATGACAGCATCGTCAAGGACGTCAGCAGCAATGGTGGACAGACAGCCCTTGCCGGAACATCCGCAGGGACCGTAACAAACGCTGCCAATGCCACCTTCAGCGCCACGGGCGGGTCCCAAGCCTCCACAACAAACAGCGGCGTCATGACCCTCGCCGGGGGCAACAAAACGGATGGTGCTGTCACCAATACGGGCAACGGGTCCCTGACACTCAATGGAAGCACCATCGGCGGTACCCTCACCCATGATGGCCAGAACCTGACCGTCACCAGCAACAATGCCTCCGCCGGGTCCCTCGCAGGAAACGGCAACGGCACGCTGGATGGCACGCTCACCCTGACAAAGGCCAGTGACACCTACGCCGGGTCTCTTTCCGGCAATGGTGGCCTGACCATCGATGGCGGGACGGAAATCCTGACAGGTGACAGCACCTATTCAGGCCCGACGATGATCCAGAACCAGGCAACTCTGGAAGTGGATGGTCGTAATGGTTCCAGCCCGGTTTCCGTCGGCAATGGCGCAACTCTGCGTGGTACCGGCACCGTCGGCTCAACCCAGGCTGTCTCCGGTGCTACAGTCGCCCCCGGTGCGATCGGCTCTGATGCGCTCTCCACCCTGCATGTCAGTGGTAACCTGACCATGGCCAAGGGCTCTGTCCTGCGGATCCGCGGGACGAGCGATACGACGGGCCGGACCATTGACACGGCAAAAGGCAACGGGTTCCATGAACTCACCTCCGACCGTCTGGCTGTCACGGGCACGGCTTATCTGCAGGGCGGGACTCTGGACCTCCAGCTGAAGAATGCAGGCGCGGGCCTGACATATGGGCAGGCTTACCGTGTCCTGACGGCATCCGGCGGTGTCAACGGCCAGTTTGACGAAAAACTGTCGAGCAATCTGGCACCCCAGTATGCCTATCTGGACCCAGCCTTTGCCTACAGTGCCGATGCTGTTGACATCGTCCTGCGCCGCAATGCCAGCTCGTTCAGCACGGTAGGTGAAACCCGCAACCAGATCACCACCGGCCAGGGGCTGGACCATCTCGCTCCCAGCTCGGCGCTCAGCCAGGCCATGACAGGCCTGACACGGGACCAGGCACGGCGGGCGCTGGACAATCTCTCCGGTGAGCTGCACGCCTCCATCCGTACGGCGCTGATTCAGGACAGCTTCTACATCCGCAATGCGGTGATGGACCGTCTGGCAAACAGCGACTGCGATTATGGCCATAATGGCCAGAGCCTCTATGACCTGAAGACGCATAAAAAGAATGGCGCCTGCTATTCCGACCATGCTGTCCTGTGGGGGCAGGCTTACGGAGCCCTCGGCCATAACAGCGGGGATGGCAATGCTGCCCTCATGCACCACAACACGGCCGGGTTCATCATGGGGGCGGATGCGCCGATCAACCGCAGCAACTGGCGTGTCGGCGGGCTGCTGTCCTATGGTCACTCCCAGTTCAACATCCAGCGGGGGCGCTCCTCCTCCGGCAACAGCAACAACATCACTGTTGGGGCCTATGCCGGGACACACTGGGGCCGCCTGAACCTGCGGCTGGGCGCTGCCTATAGCTGGAATGTCATCAACACCCGTCGGCATGTCGCCGTTGGTGATTATGGCGGGCGCCTCAGCAGTGGCTATCTGGGTGGAACTGCACAGACATTCGCTGAACTGGGCTACAAGATGCGCACCGGGCGCGGCGTCTTCGAGCCGTTCATGAACGTGGCGTATGTGAACATGCAGACCAACAGCTATCATGAGCATGGCAACGAGGCCGCCCTGCGCAGCCGTGGGACGGATACGGGGGTCACCTTCTCAACCTTCGGTTTCCGTGCCGCCACGACGCTGAATATCGGCCGGACGATCTTCATGCCGCACCTCACGGCAGCCTACCGCCATGGCTTCGGTCGCCTGGGGTCCCGCCAGCATGAGGCCTTTGCCACGACAGGCGGGACCAGCGACATGGACGTCGCCGGTGTTCTGCTCTCCAGCAATGCGGCTGTCGTGAATGCTGGCATGACGGCCCGCCTGACTGATCGTATTGATCTGGATCTGTCCTACATTGGCCAGTACGGCAACCAGTCGACCGAAAGCGGTGCAACGGGAACCTTCAAGATGAAGTTCTGATCCCGTATCTCCGGTATCGCAGACAGAAAAGGGCGGACCACCATGGTCCGCCCTTTTTGTTGGGTGTGGCTCCTACCAGCTGCCCCCTGGGGATACGCCTGCCCACAGTACAGAACAGACCGCAACAGACTGGACCTGTGCAGGTAATTATGAAGGACTGTCTTAATCTCTGATAAGGGAACAGCCCCTATCTTCAGACGGTTTCCACGAAAAAACCGGATACCGCCCAAGATAGCTGCTCATGATTGTCGCACAGAACCAGACCATCACGTACACTCCCCAATCCCGTAAAGCTGTCATCAACACCACGCTTTTCATGCCTGACAACCTGTCGTTGCCACAGGAGGATACGTTTTTCGCCTTTCAGGGAGGGTCACTGGTCATCTCACCGGCATCATGGAATGGCACCGTCAGCTCTTCTCTCATGGCTGCCCCCCATTCCCTGACCATAGACCCCGGAACAGGTGGACAGCTTGCTCTTGATTACGGAGGGCTGAGCGGTGCCTCCCTCCAGACCAATCTTTCCCTGGACCTCCATCTGGTCAGCCCACCACCATCCGGCTTCACATTCCAGTTCACATTTTCCGGCCAGACGACATCCAGAACAACAACACGGCAGCGCTACGATGCCTCGGCCAACCAGACCATCATCCAGATGAACGAGGATTACAGCTTCTACAGCACGGTCCATGCAAACATCTTCATTCCCGGCAATCCATATGGCCTCCCGCAGGATGGACGCTGGTCCCCGTTCACACCTCCGGCACCACCACAAACCAGTGCGGATGTTGTCTGCTACCTCGCAGGCACATTGATAGACACCCCCCAGGGCCCCAGACCCATTGAGGAGCTGAGGGCCGGTGATGCCATCCATGTCTTCCGGAATGGTCACAAACACATCGAACATCTCCGCTGGAGTGGCTGGAAATCCGTCACACCCACCTCGTCTGACGACTGGCCAATACGCATCAGACGCCACACATTCGGGGAGAACTGTCCCTTCCGTGACCTCTACATTACCGAAGAGCACTGCCTGCTGCTGAAAGGCAGCTTCATTCCCGCCCGTATGCTCGTCAATGGCAGGACGATCCTGCGGGAAGAACGGGACAGCTACGACATTTACCACATCGAGACCTATGAGCATCGCATCATCAGTGCCAATGGTGTCCTGTCCGAAACATATCTGGACACGGGCAACCGCCACAGTTTCACGACGCCTGAAGCAGCCCTGTCCATTCCCTCCCCAGCGTCCTTCCACTCCCGCCCCAAAGACTGGCAACAGGACGCCGCCGCCCCGCTGAACGTGGATCGGGCCTTTGTCGAGCCCCTGCATGCTGCACTGGCAGAACGGGCAACCCGGCTGGGATTCCCACCGGAAACCGCCAGACCAGCCACCACGGACGACCCGGCCCTGACCCTGCTGGACCCACAGGGGACCGAACTCGCCCTGTATCAGCGCAATGGCGGACACTACCTGTTCTGGCTGAAAAACAGTCCATCCTTTCTCACCATCAAGTCCCGGACAAGCCGGCCGGACAGACAGATTGGCCCTTTCGTGGATGACAGACGAACCCTGGGCGTTCTTGTCGGCGAGATAACGCTCGTTCAGCCTGATGGAACCGACATCCCCCTGACATCACACCTGACAGCCGCCCCGAACACAGGATGGGATGTTACAGAGCCTGTTCCATGCCGCTGGACCACCGGGGCAGCCCATCTGCCACTGCCTGACATGAAACAGCAGAATGGCTGCCTGCTGAAGCTCGAGATACTCAGTGCAGGCCCCTATGCTCTTGCCTGACAACCCACTGAAAACACATAAGGGGATGGCCCATACGGACCATCCCCTCACAGAGAGCCTGCCCTGACTGGACAGAGACCCTACCCACGGCCATCCCTTGCGGGATGACAGGGATCAGATCAGACGTGTGACGAAGTTCACAGCCTGCTGAATGCCCGTCCCTACGAGAGACAGGATCGTACGCAGAGGATGCTGCAGGAAATTGCTAAAAGCAGAGGTAAAGCTCTGGATAGGAGACAGCAGCTGCCCAAGACCACCAAGGCCACCAAGATTGAAACCGGCAGCAGGAGCAGCAGCCCCCTGCGGGTAGCTAACGGCCGGGATCGTATTGGTATTGGCAGCCGGGGCCAGAGCGGCCAGCGGGTTCTGTGCGCCGCCACCAAGACCACCAAGACCACCAACCAGACCACCAATCAGGTTGCCCAGACCAAAACCACCAGAAACGCTGTCCAGCTCGCGGTTGCTGAGAGCTCTCATGTCAAGTCTCCACACACTTTCTATTAAGGAGTTGGAAGCCCCATATGCGTCTTCCGAGGTTATAAATCCATATTCACGAAATACAGTCAACAGGAAAATGATGAATTCTTCCAGTTTAACTTTGTAATAACTTTAAATGCACAATTTATTTTATAATTTTACTTTGTATTTTTTTTAACATTTTGATCATATATTCGTATTTATATACATTTTATTTTAATAATTAAAATTAAAATACAAAAATTTAAAGTTGAGTTATGAAAAATTTTGCTAAAATTCCTTGAAACATCCAATAAACAGACCCACATCACACCCTACAATTAATGAATGGTAATATATATGACTGTTCATACACGCTCATGAAAAAGATGAAGAAACAGCAGACCATTGTCATGCTCTCCTCTTCAACACCCCAAAAGTCTCCACATACAGTCTTCTGAACCATCGGCCCGAAGCGATTCAGTCTCTCCTGACGCCAGCTGGTCAATGTTGCCAACAGCCACCCGAATCCTGCACGGGGGCCACTCCGGACAAAAATCATACGATTCCCGATGAGGCTGCCGGCCCCCATGAAGAAAGCAACGCCATTCCCTCCCCACAGATAACGGCAGCACAAATTCGAAACCCTGCGCAGGAATGTCACCAGCCCCAACGGGACGGTATGGCTGTTCACAGGAACCCCTGCCGTCTCATCCAGAATTCGGCCAGAATGGGCCACTGCCCTGTTGATCCATTCCTGCGCCCCAGACCAAAGCCATGACCCCCAGTTGCAAAACGGTGGTCTTCACAAGGTCGCCCATGCCGCTGATAGGCCTGCAACAGCAACGTCTCCTGCTCAGGTGACACGATCAGATCATCCAGCGCATGAGCCATGAACAAAGGCGGCGCATCATCCCGGACATGAGATGGCAGAGACCAGCGGACAGCCCGTTCCACTGTCGGATTATCCCCCAGACACACCCGACTGGTACGACTCCCGGTAAAAGGGGGCGCAACACTGACAACCGGATAAAGCAGCATCAGCAGGACCGGTGGCGCATCATGGTCCTGCAAAGCCGTCAGACCCAGCAGGTGCCCTCCGGCAGAAAAACCCATGAAACCCACACGCCGCACATTACCACTTCCACCAACCTGCCCGGACCGTAACAGATGCAGGGCCTGTCTGGCATCCGCCAGTGGGGCCTCCATGCCTTCAGCCCATCCCTCGCCTGGCAGACGATACAGAAGAATGGCAACAGTCACACCCAACGAGACCAGCCACCGGGCCGCAGGCAAGGCTTCATGCCCTACGGCAATATGCCCATAACCACCACCTGCTGCGATGATGACAGCCGATCCATTCGGATGGACAGGCCGCATGACATGCAGACCCGGCACATGAATACCGTAAACACGCCCTCCCCGCGCAACACGGGGCTGCTCCATGGTACCAACCTCCGGCCAGAGAGGATAAAAGCCAGACTCATCATGCAGCATGGCCTTCACAGGGCATGTCCCTCGGGCCAGACCACGCCTGCCCCCTCCCGCAGAGACCGCCAGGGAAAGAGCGGAACAGCCTTGCAGAAACTGGCGGCGGGTGCTCATCTATCGGCCTCTTTTCCTTCTGACGACGACACGGAAACCCTACCTGCACCCCCACCGTGCGGAAACATGAAATATTCATGACATCTCCGTAAAAGAGAGCCGAAACCTCTCCTGAACCCGGCAAAAACCCTACTCTTCCGCCGCTTGTGACCCGATTGGCGGTGCTGTTTCCGCTCCCCGTGAATTACGGTAGGTTAGCCCGCCTGAAAGGGGACAGACACATGATGCGCCAGAAGCAGCATATCGTGCAGCGTTATGAAGATGAGCTGCTCCATTTACGGTCCCTGATGGAGCAGATGGGGGGACTGGTAGAGCATCAGCTCTCCCTCATCCTTGCAGGCATTGCCGAGAATGATGGCCGGACAGCCCTTCAGGCAGCACGGCAGGATGATGAAGTGGATGCACTGGAACAAAAGGTGGAAACACTCGCCATCCGTCTGCTGGCCCTGCGCAGCCCCATGGCGGCAGATCTGCGGGAGATCGTCGCCTGCATCCCCATGGCTGGCGCCCTGGAACGCATGGGCGATTATGCCAGCTCCATCGCCCGGCGCCTCAGCCAGATGGAACAGCCCCTTCCCCGCCCCGCCCGCCTCGCCCTGAGCGAAATGGGACGGCTGGTGCTGGAGCATCTCCGCCGCATCATGGATGCCCTGGCCCACAAGGATGACAGTGCCGCCCATGCCATCTGGGCCGCCGACCAGCTCGTGGACAAATACTGTGAAGCCATGACGGCAGATTCCCTGGAACAGATGACCCGTCATCCCCATACCATCCGCCTCCATATCTCCCTGCTTTTCATCATCAGGAATCTGGAACGGATCGGCGACCACACCACCAACATGGCCGAACGTGTGGTCTTCATGGTCACGGGGGCTACGCTGCCTCCGACCCGCCCGCATGGCCATGACAGCCAGCCACTCCCACCCGGACAGGAGTCCCCCAGCCCATGAAACCCCCTGCCAGCCCCCAGAAAGGCTCTGTTCTTGTCGTGGAGGATGAACCCACCCTGCGGGTCCTTCTGGAACACAGCCTGAGGCAGCGGGGCTATCAGGTCAGCACCGTCATGGATGGCGAACAGGCACTGGCCTTCCTCGAAACAGAACGACCGGACGTCGCCCTGCTGGACTGGATGATGCCCGGTCTCTCCGGGCTGGAACTCTGCCGCATCATCCGGCAGAAACCGGGGCTGAAGGACCTGCCCGTCCTCTTCCTCACGGCCCGGACGGACGAGCAGGATGTCATCGCCGGGCTGGACAACGGCGCTGATGACTATCTGACCAAACCATGCAGTACCGACAGGCTGGATGCCCGCCTGCGGGCCCTGCTTCGCCGCACACGCCCCGTACAGGACATCGTGACATTCGGCCCCCTTACGCTGGAACCGGAGAATCATCAGGTCACACGGGCCGGGCGTCCCATCGCCCTGGGGCCAACCGAATACCGCCTGCTGGAACTCTTCATCCACCATCCCCGCAAGGTCTTCTCCCGGGAAACCCTGCTGGAACGTCTGTGGGGCCCCAACGTCCATGTGGAGATACGCACGGTGGACGTTCATATCCGCCGCCTCCGCAAGGCGCTGAATGAAACGGGGGAAGCCGACCTCATCAGGACCGTACGGGCCGCCGGTTATGCGCTGGATGATGGCACCATCAGCCAGCACGGCCCATCCTCCGGCTGATCCGTCGCATGGCCTCTCCGCTCCTGCCAGAGATCATCACGGCAATCTGTGCCTGCCTTGCCCTGACGGGCTGGGCCATGGTCTGGCACCTGTCCCGGCGCCCCCACGGCACCACCCGCCCCGACAGCCCCAGACCATCTGCCCCACCCCCGGGCAGCGTTCTGCCCTTCCATGAGGCCACCCTGCTGGTAGATACCATCCCGGGCATGGCCCTCATTCTCGGCTCCGTCGGACAGATCATGGCCTGCAACGAGGCGGCACGGACCCATTATGGCAACAGCCTCGGGGCGCTCCTTCGCCACCCCACGGCACACAGCACCCTGCATAGCGCCCTTCATGCTCCCCCAATGGATGATGGCCTTCCTGCACCCTGTTCAACCACCATCAGGCTGGATGTTCCCGTAAAATGCTCCGTCCATCTCGCCATGCGCAGACTGCCCGGTGCAGCAGGACGGAACAGCCTTGTCCTCGTCCTGCTGCATGACCGCAGTCTCATTCAGGCTGTAGACCGCATGAGAGCCGACTTCGTGGCCCACGCCAGCCACGAGCTCCGCACACCTCTGGCCTCCCTCACTGGCTTCATCGACCTGATGAAAGAGGGAGGCGACCAGACCGATCAGACATCACACACCCTGTATCTGGAGATCATGAGCCAGCAGGCAACACGGATGCAGCGGCTGATCGACCGGCTGCTCTATCTGTCCCAGCTTGAGATGAAAGGCCACCACCACCCCCGGGAAGAGCTGGAGGCAGAAGAACTGTTCGCCCTTGTGCTGGGCGAAGTCACCCCACGTTTCCAGCACGACAGCCGCAGGCTGACCGTGACGCAGGAAGACAGCCTGACCCTGCTGGCCAACCGGGATGAAATGGTGCAGGTTCTCCTCAACCTCATCGAAAATGCCATCCGGTACGGCACAATGCCGGAACGGACCCTGCACGTCCGCCTTCACGCCAGACGGGCCACCCCAGCCGAAGGACCGACCTCCTCCCTGCCGGGACTCCTGATCACGGTGGAAGATAACGGCCCTGGCATTGCCGCCCACCATCTCCCCCGCCTTACAGAACGCTTCTACCGCATCACGCCGCCATCCGACTCCAGCCATGCGGAGGCCGGACAGGGTACGGGGCTGGGGCTGGCCATCGTCCGACAGATTCTGGAGAGACATGGTGGGCAACTGCACTTCACCAGCACGGTTGGGCAGGGAACAACCTGCCACGTCTGGCTCCCGGCCGCCCCACTCCCACAGGACCAGGCAGCAGGAAAATGACAGCCCCCCTTGCAGACGGACGCTGGCCAGCCCCAAGTTGGAAGACAAGGCAGCAACCGCCTGCACAGGCCCATGAAACAGGGAGACCCTGCGTGCCCTACATCACCACCAGCGACCATGTGAAACTGCATTACGAGGATCACGGCCAGGGACGCCCCCTGGTCATGATCCATGGCTGGACTTTTTCCAGCCGCTTCTTCCACCGCAATGTCGGGTCATTCGCAAAACAGTATCGTGTCATCACGCTGGACCTGCGAGGGCATGGAGAATCCGGAAAACCGGACCACGGCTACCGTATCGCCCGTCTGGCAGCAGACCTCCGGGACCTGCTGGAAGCACTGGAAATTGAAGACGCCACCGTGCTGGGCTGGTCCATCGGCTCCCCCATCATATGGTCCTATCTGGAGCTGTTCGGCCGACACCGGCTCCGCAGCGCCATCTTCGTGCAGCAGACACCAAAGCAGTTCTTCGCCCCGGACTGGAAGCTGGGCCACGCCACCTGCTACGACGAGGCCGGGCTGACCTTCCTCCAGCAGCAGCTGGTTTTCAACCGGTCCGCTTTCGACAGGCAGAACCTCTCGGACTGCCTCAGCACCAGTCTTCCCGAAGACGAAAAGGCCATGCTTCTGGAAGAAATGGCCAAATGTCCCAGCCAGGCAGCCTCTCTCATGATGGCCGATCACACGACCCAGGACTGGCGAGACGTCCTGCCCCATCTTGACCTGCCCTGCCTGATGATGATTGCCGGCAAAGACAAGGTTCTTCCGGCTGCGGGGCCCCGCTGGGTCGCCGAGCACATGCCGCACTGTCAGGCCGTGGAGTTTGAAAACAGCTCCCACATGGTCTTTCTCGATGAGACGGAAAAATTCAATCAGACGGTTCTCACCTTCATGAAAGAAGGAGCAGCAGCATGAGTGGTTTCCCCTTCGCCTTCGGAATGAACGAATTCACAACCCAGCCATGGCCCTTTGAGGAAGACATCCAGCGCTATGCCGCCTTGGGCGTGGAGACAGTTGAGCTGTGTGAAAGCAAGCTGGATCCGCAGCGGGTGGACGAACAGATGGCGCTGCTGAAAACAAGCGGCCTGAAGGTCAGCTCCTTCCAGCCTGCCATCCGTACCTTTGGGGCCAGCAAAATGATGCCCTACCCCCAGGAGCCTGAGCGCCGCCTTGCCCGGCTGGAAGAAAGCATGCGCCGTTACGCTCCCTACACCCAAGGGGTGCCGTTTGTCGTCAATACCGGGGCCCCTGAGAATGGCGATGTTCTAGGGTGCATCACCCGCACGATCGATGCCCTGCGCCGCCTCTGCCCTCTGGCAGCGGAACTGGGCATCACCCTCTCACTGGAGCCACTGAACCCGACCTCCATCAATTACGAGACGGCCATCTGGACCATCGATCAGGCTCTGGACATCATCAAGACCGTGGACCATCCCGCTCTGGGGCTGTGTCTGGATTACTGGAACATCTGGCAGCAACCAGAAGCCTGTGCCGCCATCCGCCGTGCAGGGGCACTCATCAATGTCGTACAGATAAGCGACTGGCGCACGCCACGTTCCGCCGCAGACAGGCGCATACCCGGCAAAGGATGCATCCCCCTCCATGAGCTTCTCCACGCCACATGGGATGCCGGATTCCGGGGCGCCTGTGCCGTGGAGATTTTCTCTTCCGACGTGCCGGACAGCCTCTATGAGGGCGACCTCTCTGCCCTGATCACCCAGTGCCGGGCCGCACTGGAGCATATCTGGACCCATCCCGGCGCCGGATGAGCCTGCCATAAAGGCCATGGGAAGACCCTCCTGCCGTGGCCCTGTGTGCATGGCAGGCACTCCGGACAGTTTCCTTCATAACAGCGTCTGATATTTGTTTCATAATCAGAATAATTTATTTTTTAAGGCTTATCTCCGGCACAATTCTATCCCATAAAGATGGAGTGTCTTACGCAATGAGGGTCCGTTTCCATGCTCAGCCTGTTTGACCTGTTCAAGATCGGGATCGGTCCCTCGTCGTCCCATACGGTCGGCCCCATGCGGGCGGCACAACGCTTTGCCGATGTCCTGGCGGACCTGCCTGACGGCCCGCTGGAAAAAAGTCCGGCCCGCATTGTCGTCACCCTTTATGGCTCCCTGGCCCTGACAGCCGAAGGACACGGCACCATAAAGGCCGTCCTGCTTGGCCTTGCTGGCGAAACACCGGAACATGTCGACCCCGACGCAGCAAAAAAGCTGGTCCAGCACATTGAAAGCACGCATCTGCTGAACCTCAATGGCACGAGCTTTTCCTTTGATTATCAGACCGACATCTGCCTGGACACGGCCACCATCCCGCCCATCCATCCCAACACCATGCAGTTTGAAGCCTTCGGGCGGGATGGCACGCTGATAACCCGCCAGCGTTTCTGCTCCGTTGGCGGGGGATTCATTACACCAGAGGAACAGGCACGGACGATGTCCTACTCCCTGCCGGATGTCCCCTTCCCTTTCCGCAGTGGTGCAGACCTCCTCGCCCACACAAAACGACAGAACACCGATATTGCCAGCATCATGATGGCCAACGAGACCGCCACCCGCCCTCTCTGGGACGTGGAACGCGGCATGGACAGGATTGCCGACACGATGCTGGCCTGTATTGAAGCCGGGCTGCACAATACAGACACCCTGCCCGGTCCCCTGAAAGTCCAACGACGGGCGGCCAAACTGTATGCACGCCTCCAGGCCAAGACCAATGCTGCCCCATCCCCCCATGGCGTGATGAACTGGATCAGCCTCTTCGCCATTGCCGTCAACGAGGAAAATGCTGCTGGTGGACGGGTCGTGACCGCCCCCACGAATGGCGCTGCGGGCGTCATCCCGGCTGTCATGCGCTATTATCGGGACTTCTGCCCCGAATATACGACCAACGGGCTACGGACCTTCCTCCTGACAGCAGCAGCCATTGGCGGGCTGTTCAAGCTCAATGCCTCCATTTCCGGAGCGGAAGTAGGCTGCCAGGGCGAGGTCGGCGTGGCGTCATCCATGGCAGCAGCAGGGCTGACGGCCGCCCTGGGTGGTACGCCGGAACAGTGCGAACATGCTGCGGAAATCGCCATGGAACACCATCTGGGCATGACATGCGACCCGGTGGCCGGGCTTGTGCAGATCCCCTGCATCGAGAGAAACGCCTTTGGAGCCGTCAAGGCCATCAATGCTTCATCTCTGGCCATGAGTGATGACAGCGGGGCGCATTATGTCTCGCTGGACCATGTCATCAAGACCATGGCCGAAACCGGACGTGACATGAACCACCGTTACAAGGAAACCGCCCTGGGCGGTCTGGCTGTCAACGTCCCGGCCTGCTGATGGTTGCTGGAACCGCTTGCCTGAACACACCACAGCTCATACGATATCGTGAGTCCTTTTTCTCCCCGTGCTGCGGTATCCTTGCCTCATGACACTCCATCACATGCCCGCTCTTCTGCTTGCCGCCTCCATGATGGCGGTCGTGTCCACCGCCCGGGCAGAGCCGGGTGACCCTCTCCCTGTGGACAAGCGCCCTGCAGCACCGGCTCTTCTCATTCCCACCCTTCCCTGCCAGACGCTGGCCAGTACACCTCTCACCTATGCCTCCACAGGCAGTGACGACTCGCTGCATGTCCGTGTGCAGTGCAGCATGGAAAAAGGGCAGGACGATCTCTGGCGGGCCAAGGCGTGCCGATACGACTCCAGATGGAACGGATTTTACATGCCCCGCCATCATGGCGTCCGCCCCTACCGGGAGGCCGTAGCTGCCTACATGGGCCATGCCTGTTTCTCCGACAGCCAGCTGACGCCCTATTTCTCGGATGAGCAGACCGACCAGCCTGATGCCGTGTCCAGTGAAGACGCCTGGTCATCCCGTCTCATCGTTCCATGGCGGGGGACCCAGCCTGCCCATGGCATCAGCCGGGCACAGGATGAAACAGTCGGGAATGTCTTCCTGCACAACCGGGCCGTCACGGTAAAGCTGAGCTTTACACACGTGCCCCCCGTAACGGCAGAAGAAAACAACATGGACAAGGCCGCCCATTCTCCCCGGCGGTTCCAGCCTGCAACAAGTCTCATCAATCTGGATGATGTAGCCCCGTCCCGCTGAAGGGGCGGTCCACCACCCGGAAGGTAAGGTTGTACCGACAGTCCAGCCCGGCGACGGCTGGTGCGGCCCGTATCGGTGCCACACCGTGAAAATGACATCGGCTTGGGCCACCCCAGACCACCACATCCCCATGATGCAGCGGCACTTTGCGGCAGGGGGAACCCCGCAGGGCACCACCCCACAGGAACAGGGCTGAAAGCCCCAGCGAGACCGAAACGACGGGGGCCTGCATGGTGCGTTCGTCACGATCCTGATGCAGCCCCATTCCCGCTCCGACGGCATACCGATTGACAAGCCCGCATTGTGGGACAAACCCCTCGTAACCTGCCGCCCGTGCAGCACGCCCTGCCATATCTGCAAAAAGGGCAGGCATGGCCGGCCAGGGCTGGCCCGTCAGCGGGTCGGTCTGCATGTAACGGTAGCCCTGCCCGTCACTCACCCAACCATATGGACCACAGGCCGTCATGCCCGCTGCCATCACCCCTCCACCAGCCGTCCTGTAATGACGGAAAGGAGCCTTCTGGCTGATGGATTCCACAGCCTGAAGCAGCACCTGCGCCTCCGCACGGGCAAAGCCACCCAGCAGAACCGCCCCGGGCGACAGGACAAGCTGCTCCCGGGTCTCCGGGAAAAGATCATCCATCAAGGGCCAGTCACTCCCCTCTCATTGCCGATGAAAGAACCGTATCTGCCTCGTGACAATCTTCAGATCCTGCAACGCTCTGGAAAAAACGGCAAAATGCGGAGCAGCCTCATGCGCCCGGAAGGCAGCCCGGCTCTCATACACCTCATGCAGCACAACAAGCATGGGATCATCCTCACTGCACTGAATGGTAAATTCCAGACAGCCTGGCTCATCAGCCCTGGAACGGGCCGCATCATGACGGCAGACCTCAAGGAATGCCTCCAGAGTATCTTCTCTGGCCTCGAATTCTGCCAGAACGACAAGTGGTCCGCACATGGAACGTCTCCTGCATGACGGATGGATGAAGACCGACCCACCCTTCTGGCAGAATGGCCCGCAACCGGACCAGACGCAACCATCCCGGCCGTGAGGCCAAAGCAGGGCAGGGCTGTATCATGACGGCTTGCCAGACGAAGAGTCGCAAGGTTTTCTGACTGGAGCCTCATCCACCCCTGCATATCCAACAGGAGACACCCCATGACAGACAGGCAGGATACCGCCGCCACCCGGTTTCTCGACAGTGCCGCCATTTCATACAGGACATGCCGCTACGACTATGCCCCACAGAAAGGCCATATCGGCGAGCAGGCCGCCAGCGCCATTGGGGCAGAGCCTTCCGCCGTCTTCAAAACCCTTGCCGTCAAGATCGACAGGAAGCAGCCCGCTTTTGCAGTCATCCCGGTGGACAGACGGGTCAACTTCAAGGCACTGGCAGCGGCTCTGGGTGGCCGGAATGCCAAGATGATGCAGCCCGATGAGGCCCATGACCGCACGGGATTCGTCTCGGGTGGAACAACGCCTTTCGGCTCCCGTGAAACCCTGCCCACCGTCATCGACCGCAGCGCACAGAAACACAGGACAATCTGGATCAATGCCGGGGACCGGGGATTTCTGGCCTGCCTGACACCCCAGGATGTGCAGATGGTGACGCAGGGGATTTTTGCCAGCATTGCCGAATGACCGGTCTTCACCCCCCACAGACATGACCATTTCATGACAGTGATTTCACTAACATTTTATCACCCTGCTCCTGTATCTTCCCATGCGGACAGCCCCACATGAGAGAGGCTGGACAGGCAGGCAGCCTGACAGAACTGGTACAAGGAAACGCAAGATGATCCATGTCTCCGGACTACTGATGAAGCGGGCAGCCGCAGGCCTTGCTCTGGCAGCTCTGGCCTGCGGTCTGGCCATCACGCCAGCCGAGGCACACCATCACCACAGTTTCGGCCACAGCTTCGCCCGGGGGCTTGGCTTCGGCGTAGGGTCCGGTGTGGGGTACAACGTGGTTGACCGTGTCTTCAACGGCTATGGCGGAGGCGGCTATTACGATGGTGGCTACGCCATGCCCTACATGGCCCCGAGCTATGCCCCGCCGCCACCGCCACCACAGAGCACGAATGTCATTGTCATCCAGCAGCCTGCGGCTCCTCCGCCTGTACCCGGCTACCCCTACCCCGTGCCCGGCTACACCCATTTTCAGCCCGGTCAGGGATATGTCGCCCAGACGACCACATACGTACAGGGCTATGGCTATGTTCCAGCACAGCCCCAGCCCGTGACACCCTGAGCAGGCCAGACGAAAGGGGAGGATTTTAACCTTTTCTTCCCAAACTGGTATTACTTGAATAACCAGTAAAAACTGGTTGATTTGAGTGGGATAATATCTCTATGGAGGCACAGGTTCTGCAATAACACGATAAGAAAGAGTTAATAGTCAGGGATGGTCTTCTGTCGTCTTTTCATTGACCGCCCCGTGGCGACAACACTTCTGGCACTCGCCATCTTTCTGTCCGGCATGATTGCCCTGCCTTTCCTGCCCATTTCCACCATGCCGGACATGACGGCGACCTCCATCATGGTGATCGCCAACCAGCCGGGGTCGGACCCGCAGCAGATGGCCACCTCCGTCTCCACTCCACTGGAGCGGCGGCTGGCGACCATTGCAGACATCCAGACGCTGGAATCCGTCACGACCAGAGGGCAGACGTCCATCTTTCTGGATTTTTCCTCATCCCGCAACATCAATGGCGCCCTGCGGGATGTGCAGGCAGCCCTCCATGCCGCCCGAAGCGACCTGCCCACCAGCACGCTGGAAGCAGACCCGCAGGCCTTCAAGCTGGATGGCGACAAACCGATCTATCTGCTCCATCTGACATCAGACCAGCTCCCCAGGGCACAGCTTTATGACCTCGCCACCATAAGGGTCCGCCCCATACTGGCACAGATAGCCGGTGTGGGGCGTGTCGAGCTGTTCGGGGCCTCCAACCCGGCTGTCCGGGTCGAACTGAACCCCTATCCTCTCTACCGCTGGGGGCTGAACCCCGAGGATGTCCGGGCGGCGCTGGCCTCGGCCAATGCCTTCACGCCAAAGGGCTTCATCACGTCGGGCAACCAGCGCATCCAGCTCCAGACGAATGACCAGGCTACCGAGGCCGCCCATTACAGGGACCTCATCGTGGCCTACCGCAACGGGAAAAATCCCATCTACCTCAAAGACATCGCCACCGTACGGGATGACGTGCAGGACGTGTACCAGAACAGTACACTGAACGGGAAAACAGCCATCACAATCGCTGTCATCCCCCAGCCACACGCCAATGCGGTGGAGATTGTCAACGACATCGTCAGGCGTCTTCCCCGGCTCCAGCAGGCCCTGCCTGCCAGTGCGGAACTCCGCACCGGCCTGGACCTGTCCCTGACCATCCGGGCCTCGCTGGCGGATGCCAAACAGACACTGGTCATTTCCATCTTTCTGGTCGTGCTGGTCATTGCCCTCTTCTTCCGCCACATGGCCAGCACGCTCATCCCGGCCATCACCATCCCTGTCGCTCTCTCGGGGACGCTGACAGCCATGGCGTGGTTCAATTTCTCGCTGAACATCCTTTCCCTCATGGCTCTGACCATTGCAGTCGGGTTTGTCATTGATGATGCCATTGTCGTGCTGGAGAACATCGCCCGCCACATGGAAAACGGGATGAACCGCTATCAGGCCAGCATCGTCGGCACCTCCGAGATCGCCTTCACCATCATCTCCATCAGCCTGTCCCTCATCGCCGTTTTCATCCCGCTGCTCTGCATCCCCGGTACGCTTGGTTCGGCCCTTCATGAATTTGCGCTGACAATGGCTGCGACCATTGCCATCTCCATGGTCTTGTCCCTGACCCTGACGCCCATGCTCTGCGCCCATTTCCTGACGATAGAACCAGCAGGCAGAACGCCGGCCATTCCCGAAAGGCCCCGCTATTCTCCCCTGGCAGACCCTGTCTCCTGGCTTCTCTATGGTGCCATGAGGACTGTCCGCGCCGTGGAAACGGGACTTTACCACCTGACGTCGCTCTATGACCGTTCAATGCACTGGAGCCTCCGCCACCCCATCATCATCGGGCTGACCCTGCCGGGAAGCTTCCTGCTCATGGTCGGCATCATCATTCTCATGCCCAAGACGGCCATACCCTCCATGGACCTTGCCATTCTTCAGGGCAGCATCAATGGCGAACCAAGCCTCTCCTTCAAGGCCCTGACACGCCGGATGCATCAGGTGGAAAGCATCATCCAGAAAGACCCGGCCGTGCAGACCGTCGTGACCTTCAACCGCACGAGCCATACGGGGCGCATCTTCGTCACGCTCAAGGACAAGAGCGTGCGTGACAGCATCCCCGTCATCCTGGCCCGGCTACGCAAGGCCATTCCCCAGCAGGCCGGGGCGGAGGCCTTTTTCTGGGCTCTGAACAATGGCCGCCAGGGAGGGGGCGACAGCAACACCACGGGCAATTACCGTTATGTTCTCCAGAGCGACAGCAACGGCCCCCTTTACGCCACCATACCTCCCCTGCTGGCCCAGCTGCGGGCCAGCGGGAAGTTCCGCAACCTCTCCACCGATGCAGAGGATCTGAGCTTTTTTGCCAATGTCCTCATCCACCGTGACCTGGAAGCCCGCTACAACATCACGCCCCAGCTCGTGCAGAATGCGCTCTTCGATGCCTACGGGCAGAGCATCGTCTCCACCATCCACCTTCCCCTGACCAATCACCGGGTGGTCATGGTGGTGGCGGAACCGTTCCGGGAATATTCCAACACACTGCACCATCTCTGGCTGTCCACCTCGGCTGGTACGGCAGCAGGGGGCCTTGCCTCCAACCTCATCCGGGTCAGGACCAAAGGCACGCTCAGTACCCAGGCCTCCCTCTCCCGGGATTCCGTCACCAACTCCCTGGCCAACAAGCTCTCGGGCAACAGCTCGAACGGGGCCGCCGTCTCCTCATCCCAGGAAACGATGATCCCGCTGGACAATGTTGCCAGCATTGTCAAAACGCCCATGCCGCTCAGCATCACCCACCATAATGGCTATTATGCCACGACACTCTCCTTCGATCTGGCCGAAGGCACCAGCTATGATGATGCCATCTCGCTGATACACAGGGCACTGGTGAACCTTCATGCTTCGGACAGCATTCATGGGGAGTTCACGGGGACAACCGGAGAGACGACGGACCTCATGCTCAATGCCCTGCTGGCCTTCCTGGCAGCCATCACCATCATGTACATTGCCCTCGGCGTTCTCTACGAAAGTCTCCTCCACCCCATCACCATCCTTTCCACCCTGCCGTCCGCTGGCGTGGGGGGCGTGCTGGGGCTATGGGCCTCCGGTGAGCAGTTCAGCCTTGTGGCCATCATCGGCGTCATCCTGCTGACGGGCCTCGTGAAGAAGAATGCCATCCTAGTGATCGACTTTGCCCTGCACATCCACCACCATCATCCAGACATGACAGCCGAGGAGACCATCCGCCATGCCTCTGTCACCCGCTTCCGCCCCATCCTTATGACAACACTGGCCGCAGCCCTCGGCGGTATCCCGCTGCTGATGAGCCAGGGGTATGGCTGCGAACTGCGCCGCCCTCTGGGCGTGGCCATTCTGGGCGGCATGGCCATCAGCCAGCTGCTCACCTTCTACACCACACCAGCTGTCTATCTGCTGATGGAAAAGCTGAAACACCACAGTCTGTCCCTGATGAGGCGGGTCCGGGCCGCCCTGTAAGCCTGCCCCTTATGAACCCGACAGGAAAAAACGGTCAGCCGGACCCTCCACGGGCCAATTGCACCGCGCTGCGGCTCTTTCTATAAAAAGGGCCTGAGGAGAACGCCCGCCCATGACCCGGAACCATGATGCCAGCACGCCCCATCCATCCCTTGATGAAGAGTCCCTCCTGCCCCGCCCGACACGCCGCACGGTCCTGACGGCTGGGTCCGTGGCGCTGGGAGGGGCCGGGGCCTGTACGCTGGCCGCACCCTTTCTGGACAGTCTCCGCCGCACCCGGGCAAGCTCTGCTGCCAGCACACAGGAAGAAACGGTCCTGGATATTTCCGTACAGGACCTGGAGCCCGGTGCGCACAAGATCGTCGTCTGGCAGGGGATGCCCGTTGCCATCCAGCGCCGCACACCAGAGATGATCCGTGCGCTGGAGGACCCCGCCCTGCTCGCCCAGCTGCTGGACCCGCAATCCCGCATCCGGCAGCAGCCCCGTGAGGCTGAAAATGCCCACCGGTCCCTCCGGCCCGACTATGGCGTGTATGTCACCATCTGCACCCATCTGGGCTGCGTACCGGACTATCAGAACATCACCAGCCTGCCCGCCTCTGGCGGATTCTTCTGCCCCTGCCATGGGTCGCAGTTTGATGGAGCTGGCCGGGTCCTTCGCAACATGCCCGCCCCCTACAATCTCCCGGTTCCCCCACTCCATTTCGTGGATGACCATACAATCAGGCTGGGAGAAAGCCTTCTCTCACCCCATTACGGCATGAACAGCATCCAGCAGCTCTGAGGGACGGTCCACACGATGAACGACAACACACACCCGACCAGAAGCTGGCTCGACTCCCGCCTGCCCTTCCTGCGGCCTTTCTGCCAGCACATGACCCGCTTCCCCATGCCGCCGGTCAATCTGCTCTGGACACTTGGTGCCTGTCTGATGGTTGCTTTCGGGCTGATGGTCGTAAGCGGTCTGTTCCTCTCCCTGCATTACCAACCCGATCTCGCCCAGGCTTTCGACAGTGTGGAAGCCATGGAACGGCGGGTCCCCTCCGGCTGGCTCATCCGCAGCATCCATACAGGCGGGGTCAGCCTGCTCTTTGCTGCGCTCTATCTCCATGTCGGCCGAGGCCTCTGGTACGGGTCTTACAAGGCCCCACGGGAACTTGTCTGGCTCTCCGGCCTGTTCCTGATGCTTCTGTTCATGACGACCGCCTTTGCAGGTTATGTCCTGCCATGGGGGCAGATGTCCTATTGGGGGGCCACCGTCATCACCCATGCCGTGGAGGCCATACCCGGCATCGGTCACGGGCTGCTCGTCTATCTTCTGGGAGAAGACACGCTGGGCGGTGTGGCCCTGCACCGCTTCTTCATCCTGCATTTCACCCTTGGCTTCATCATCGCTGCGGTGGTCGGGCTCCATATACTCTGCCTGCATGGTACAGGCTCCAGCAACCCCACGCTGGACAGCCCCCACCCGGACCGCACGACCCGCCCCTTTGCTCCATTTTATGTGGTGAAGGACTGTCTGGCCGTCTGCGTGTTTCTGGCCCTGTTTGCCGGGCTGATCTTTTTCCTGCCGGGGCTGCTGGGCAAGTTGGACAACATCATCCCAGCCAATCCCCTCAAAACACCGACAGACATCACACCGGAATGGTATCTGGCCCCGTGGTTTGCCATGCTGCGGGCTGTCCCTTCCCGTCTGGGCGGGCTGATTGCAGCAGCCACCAGCCTGCTTGTCCTCTTCATCCTGCCCTGGCTGGACCAGTCCCCCCGCCATAACGCTACCTACCGCCCGCTGGCCCGGATGGGGCTGGGACTGTTCTTCATCGCCTTCATCATCCTCATTCTGGCAGGAATGAACAGAGCTACCCCCCTCTGGGTCTGGCTCAGCCGGGGCGCCATGCTGGTCTGGTTCCTCACCTTTCTGGGGCTGCTCCCTCTGGCAGCCTACAGGGAACGGCGAGCCAGTGACGCCTCCACACAGGGAGATGCACCATGATGCGTTCATGCCTCCGCCCAACGGGCATGGTTTTTCTGGCCGCCCTGTCCCTGGCCCATCTCCCCGCCACGGCCAGAGCGGATGACCCTGCCCCAACACAGGCCCCTGCCGCTGCGCAGGTGGCGGCCCCTGCAACAGTCCCGCCAACCACCATGCGCCCGGAAGAACGGGGGCTGATGATCTTCCAGCAGGTATGCAGCTCCTGCCACAGCATGGAGCGTGCCCATTATGGGGACATGATTGACCTCCAGCCCTCCGTCACGGCCCTGCAACACTGGGCACAGCAGCGTCATGCCGGGCTGGAAAGCCCCATCGCCTCCCCCTATCCCAGTGTGGCTGTAGGCAAGGCCAATAATGGCGGGGACTATCCACCGGACCTCTCCCACATTGCCCGCACCATCCGGGGCGGCCCGGACTATATCCGCCAGATGCTGGCAGGTTACCGCCCCGTTCCGCCCGGCGTCACCCTGGCACCGAATACCTATTACAACCCCATCGCCCTGACGCATCATCACAGGTTTAAGATGCGCCCCCCACTGCATGAGGGCATGATCGCCTTCCCGGACGGTACACAGGCCACCATTCCCCAGATGGCCAGCGACGTGACGGCCTTTCTCCAGTGGGCTGATGATTCCCACCGCAGCACCCGCCATTTCATCGGCACGGCCGTCCTGCTCTATCTCGCCCTGCTGGGCGGAATACTGCTTGCGCTCTGGCGGCTGCTGAAAAAAGAAGCCTGAAACGGAAAAGCCCCGCCCCAGAAACCGGGACGGGGCCAACCTCGGAACGACATCCGGCCTCAGGGCGCTGGATTGGCGTTCAACTGGTGGATGGCGTTGATCTTCTCTTCCAGCTCCGGCGTGATCTCCACCTGAATGGAGGTCAGAGCCGTCTCAAGCTGTTCCATCGTCGTGGCACCGATGATGTTGGATGTCACGAACGGGCGTGACGTGACGAACGCAATAGCCATCTGGGCGAAATCAAGCCCGGATTCCTTCGCCAGAGCCTGATAGGCCCGGATGGCATCATCCACACCCGGCTTTTCATAACGCTGGCCCCGGTTGAACAGGGTCGTCCGGGCTCCCGGCGGGCGGGCACCATCCAGATATTTGCCGGTCAGATAGCCCTGCGCCAGAGGGGAATAGGCCAGCAGGCCGACATCTTCCCGCAGACCCATCTCGGCCAGACCGATCTCATAGGTCCGGTTCAGCAGATTGTAGGCATTCTGGATGGAAGCAATGCGGGGCTGCTTTTCCTCCCGGGAAACACGCAGGAACTCGGACACGCCCCAAGCGGTCTCATTGGAGAGACCGACATGACGGACCTTGCCTTCCTTCACCAGCTCACCCAGAGCGCCCAGTGTCTCGGCAATCGGTACCTCATCAGCATCGGAGAGCGTGCGGAAGGTCGTGCCGCCCTCACCAAAGATGTTCACCACCCGGTCCGGCCAGTGCAGCTGGTAAAGGTCCAGATAATCAGTGTTCAGCCGCTTCAGGGACTCATCAATGGCATAACGTATCTGTGCCGGTGTCAGACGTGGCTTTTCACCATCGGGGCGAAACCAGTCATTCTGGCTGCGTCCGACAACCTTGCTGGCAAGGATGACCTTGTCCCGGTTGCCACGGGCCTTCAGCCAGCTTCCCACGATCCGCTCAGTCGAACCCTGCGTCTCCGCACGCGGTGGAATCGAATAAAGTTCAGCCGTGTCGATGAAATTTACGCCATGTTCAAGCGCCATATCGAGCTGGGCATGACCCTCTGCCTCGGTATTCTGCTGGCCGAACGTCATGGTGCCAAGGCAGAGCTCACTCACCTTCAGGCCAGTCCGTCCCAGTGTTCTGTACTGCATGGGCATTCCTTCCTGTCATGGTCACTATATGGCGGGCATCCTGACATGCCCGTAATGTAGGGCCCGACCACCAGGCAAGGGCCTGCTTCCCTTTTGCCCCGGCTTGCCGCTATCCTGCCCCACAACGATACACCACGCAGCATATCAGGAAAACAGGCAGGACCAATGCGTATTCTACTGGTTGAGGATGATCCGACTGTCCGCTCCTTTGTCCTCAAGGGGCTGAAAGAAGCTGGCCATAACGTGGACCAGGCCGACAACGGCAAGGATGGGCTGTATCTGGCCATTGGCGAGAAATACGACATCATCATCCTCGACAGGATGCTCCCCGGTGGCATTGACGGGCTGAACATCCTTGAAACCCTGCGTGGCCAGAAGAACAACACCCCCGTGCTGCTGCTCTCCGCTCTTTCCGACGTGGATGACAGGGTGGATGGGCTGCGGGCCGGCGGGGATGATTATGTCACGAAGCCTTTCGCCTTCTCCGAGCTTCTGGCCCGTGTGGAAGCCCTGGGGCGCCGGGGCCACAATGAATCCGCCCCGGAAACATCCCTGACCGTAGGCGACCTGACGCTGGACCTCCTCTCCCGCGAAGTCCGCCGTGATGGGCAGAAAATCGATCTCCAGCCCCGTGAATTCCGCCTTCTGGAGTTTCTCGTCCGCCATGCGGGGCAGGTTGTCACCCGGACGATGCTGCTGGAGAAAGTCTGGGACTATCACTTCGACCCGCAGACGAACGTGATTGATGTCCATGTCTCCCGCCTGCGCCAGAAAGTGGACAAGCCGTTTGAGACGGCCATCATCCACACGGTCCGCAATGCAGGCTATATCCTCCGCCCCACGCAGGACTGACAGCCAACACCATGGCAGAGGAAAGGACACCCCTATACCGCCGTCTGTCCCGCCGCCACCTGTTCCGACTCCCTCTCCTCCACAGCCGGAACGGAAAACGGCGCTGGCCCATCCGCTCGGCGGGCATCAATTTTGCTCTGGGCTATGGTGTCCTGTTTCTCATTTCGGCCACGCTGTTTCTCTCCTTCATCTGGTGGAGCAGCACAAACCTGCTGAACGACCATGTCCGTGCCTTCATCGAGACAGATGCGCAGGAACTCCGGCACCGCTGGGGGCACGGCGGAGCCCCCGCCCTGAGTGAGGCCATCAATGACAGGCTGGAACAGAACATTGATGATGACGCCCTCTATCTGCTGATAGACCGCCATGGGCGGCGAATGGCGGGCAACCTGCCGGGCTGGCCGGTGGCCGTCAAAAAGATGAACCACTTTTACGAGCTGACCATCCGCCGCTACACCTTCACGACGCCTGCCCAGTTCAAGGCCTATACCCTGCCGCATGGCTTCAAGCTGATTGTCGGGCACGACATACGGGGCCGCACCCTCCTCAGCACTGTCATCACCCGCACGCTCATCTGGTGTGCCGTCATGATCTCCCTGCTGGCCGTGGGCGGCGCCCTGGTGGTACGGGACCTCTTCCGCCGCATGGTTGGCTCCATCGCCCGTACAGCCTCTGCCGTAGCCAATGGCGACCTCAACCACCGCATCGCCCTGACAGGCAGTGAAACCGATCTCGTCGCCGAAACGGTCAATACCATGCTGGACAGGATCAACCGGCTGATGGAGGGCGTCCGCCAGGTCTCCAACGCCATTGCGCATGACCTCCGCACCCCCATAACCCGGGCCCGCAACCAGCTGGAAGAAGCTTTCTTCTCTGCCACCTCACCCGATGAACTGCGCACGGCCGTGGACAGGGCCATCGGGGACCTGGACCACATTACCGGCATCTTCGAGGCCCTCCTCCGGATCGCCCAGATAGAAGCAGGAGCACGCCGCTCGGCCTTCACGACCGTCAACCTCAACCAGCTCCTGTCCAACATGGCTGAACTCTACGAAGCCTCGGCCGAGGATGCCGGGCTGAGCCTGGCACTGGATGTCACCCCTCTGCCCTCCCTGTTTGGTGATGAAAGAATGCTCCAGCAGGCACTGGCCAACCTGCTGGACAATGCCATAAAATTCTCCCCACCAAACAGTACGCTGACCCTCAGCGCCCATCCCGTCATGGCCGGAACAGCCCCGGGCAGCGGCGCAGAGAAAAAACCACAGGGACTCGAGATCAGCGTCCGGGATCAGGGGCCGGGAATGAATGATGCCGACATACTGCGCGCCCACGAGCGCTTCTTCCGGGCTGAAAGCGCCCGCAACACGCCAGGCTCCGGCCTTGGCCTCTCTCTGGTACAGGCCGTCACCAGCCTGCATCATGGCCGTCTGACCCTTACCCAGGCCAATCCCGGCCTGAAAGTCACACTCTTCCTGCCCCTTCTGCCAGAAGCAGAACGGACCGGCAGAAGCACCACTCCGGCGGAAACCACACCATGAGACACCGTCCCGTCAGGCCTGTTACCAAATCTTCATTCCTCGCCCATCTTCCGGGCAAACAAGCTGTGATAGTCTGATGACCATGCGCACCGTTTTCTTCCTCACTGTCCTTCTCCTGCTGGCCCAGATGCCGCTCCGGCCGGGGCACGCCTGGGGGTCACTGCTGCCGGAAGAAGAACCCTCCACCCCTGCGCAGGACCTTGTCATCACCAGCGACAGCCAGGCTTACTGCGCCCAGCTCAGCGAGCATCTGGCAGAAAAGATGCGCATGCCTCATGATGTTCCCGTCGGGGCCATGGATGATGCACGGCATCTTCAGGAAGAAGGGCAGGAACTCTGCCAGCAGAACCACATACGGGCGGGCATAGGCCGCCTGCGGCGCGCACTTGTTCTGCTGAAAAATCAGGAAGGCTCCCACCAATGACCCTCCATCGTTCGCTGAAATTCACGGGCCTGACTGCACTGGCCACCGGATGTCTGCTAGGCAGCGTGGCCATGGCAGCTCCCCCAGCACCAACCATCCCCGATGGCGAACCCCCTGCCATGATCCCGCCAGAGCCGCCACACCCACATGGTACGCTGCTCGCCTTTGCCGTTTCTGATGAAGCACAGGCAAAGGCAGATACGCTCTCCATACGCTTTTCAGCCAGAACGGAGGGCAGTTCTCCCACCGGCACCCAGCAGCACCTCAACCAGCTTGTCAGCAGTGCCATGGCCATCCTGAAAGATCAGCCGGACGTGAAAAGTACGGCGGAGACTTACACGGTCGGGCAGGAATATGGTCCTCATGACAAACGCAGCTGGGTTGCCCGCCAGAGCCTGACCCTGAGCAGCCAGAACCGTGACGGCCTGCTTGCTCTGGCCGAAAAACTTCAGAAACTGGGGCTAGGCCTTGAGGACATGCAATGGACTCTCAACCCCGAGACCCGTGAAAAGCTGGAAAAGCAGGCCCGTCTGGGAGCCCTGAAAAAGCTCCGCCAGCAGGCCGAAGAAGATGCCGCCGCTCTGGGCCAGACCCTGATTGGTCTGGAACGTGTGCGTATCGGGAGCCACGGCGCAGATGGTTTTGAACCGCTCCACCCCGCAGGCCCAATGCTCATGATGGCCGAAGCCCGCAGCTCTGCCGCAGCACCGGAGAGCACGGCAGAAATGCAGACCGTCCGTGTCACCGTCAGCGCCCAGGCCCGTCTGGCAGACAGGGAACCCCCGACTGCACCCTGATGGAGGGGCAGCCAGCCCTAGAAAACCGTCGTGGGGCGCTTGCCCAGCGCAACCGGGAGGGTGATGATCTTGCCCTCCCGCCTTATGGTGAAATTGAAAACCGTCCCGGGATGGGCTGCCGCAACACTGCGCAACACCGTCCGGGCATCATGCACCGGGATGTTGCCAATCGCCAGGATGGCATCCTTCTTCCGTAGGCCTCCCCGCCATGCCGCTCCGTGAGGATCCACATCCTCCACCCACATGGGGAAACTGGAATCGTTGAGCGTCACACCCAGCCAGCCATGTTCCACATGGCCCGTCTGGCGGATGGCCTCCACGACAGGCGCCACGATTTCCGACGGAATACCAAAGCCAATCCCCACGGAACCATCACTGGGGGACGCAATGGCGGCGTTCATTGCCACGACCTGCCCCTGGAGATTGAAAGCAGGCCCACCAGAATTGCCCGGATTGATGGGGGCATCCAGCTGCATGAAGTCATCCAGCGCCCCACTGCCCAGATCACGTCCGACAGCAGAAACAATGCCCGCCGTCACTGACGACCCGAACCCGAACGGATTGCCTGCCACAAGTATCCAGTCCCCAATTTCCACCTGCCGGCTGTCCCCCCAGGAAACGCAGGGCAGCGGTGTCGGGCTATCCACTTTGATGACGGCAATATCCGTCATCGGGTCATCCCCCAGGCTGTGAGCGGGCAGGGAGCGGCCGTCAGACAGGGACACCATGATCCTCGTGGCGTGGCCGATGACATGCCGGTTCGTCACGATGATGCCAGAAGCATCCACCACGAAACCGGATCCCGCCCCTGTCAGCTCGTCATCAGCCGGATGCAGCATGTGATGCCCCTTGCCCGTCACATGATGCCGGAGACGATGCTTCTTCCGGGGGGCCGGTGAAGCGCGGCGCTGCTCCTGGCTGGCAGGCGGAGAGGCCGTATCAGGCTCTCCCTCATCATCCTCATCCGCCGAGGATGACGCATGAGAGATTGAAATATTCACCACCGCCGGAATGACCTGATGGACCAGAGGCGCAAAACTGGGCAGATTCAACGCCTCCCGCAAAGCGGGCGCTTCATGGTTCACACCCACGGGCAGGGCCCCCACCGGCGTGGCAGCAGGCGGCAGCACAAGCGGAGACGATACCGGAACAGGCGGATGACGGACCGCCTTATACAGGCTCGTATTCTTTATCGGCTCGGGAACTTTTTCCCCACCAGGCACCCACCACAGGCATACGCCCGCAGCCACCATGCTCCCCACGGCCGCCGGCAGCAGGACAGACCAGACCAAGTGCCTCATAACCGGCTGCATTCACATGCGCTCCCCTCACTGCGGCACGGCTGCCGCAATGTCTCTTCAAGTCTTCCACTCCCTACCACACTCCATCCCGTTTGAAAGCACCTTCCTGACCTTCAGGCTGTACCACATATCAGCCCGCCTCAGCAGAAAACACCCCGTCTCCACCTTGCAAAATACTTGCAGGGACCCGGTCTCCGTGGCAGTTTACTTTTCTTTCATTTTCAGGGCAGGTAAGGCAGGTCAGGAAAGACCCAGCATTCAGACAGCACGGGCTGAAAACAACCATGCCCCCCACCTCCTGAAGACCTGAAAAAGACATGCCGGATGCGCCAGAAGGACGGATACATGACAGCCCACAGCGAACGTAATGCAATTGCCCTGCATCACCCGATTTTCGTGACGTATTTCTTTACGGTTCTCATCATCCAGAATGATGAGTTCAGGCATGTCGATTTCTGCGACATCGAACATTACAGGGCCTGCCTCCCCACCCATGGACAGCTGACGGCACATGGCATCACCGTCCTGAACCCGAAGGATGATACGTTCGTCCTGCTGAAAGACGGCAATTTCCTGTCCGCCCGCCCCGAAGGCACCTTCGGCTTCGCCAACAAGGCCAACTGGTGGGAAGAGTTCAGACGCCTCTCAAGCATTCCTTTCAAATTCGTTCAGGAAAAACCTTTTTCTCCCCGTATACCGCACATCATCCACCAGACAGACAATGCCCTTCACCCGGAAACAGGCTATCTTGAAAACATAACGTCCCTGAAAACAATGAATAAGGACTGGGAGTACCGGTATTATTCAGAAAAAGACCGCATTGACTTCATCCATACCCATTATGGATGGGACGTGCTGAGTGTCTATCTGCGGCTGAACCGCCTCTATGGCGCAGCACAGGCGGATTTTTTCAGATATCTCTGCCTGTATCAGCATGGCGGTGTCTATCTGGACATGAAATCGGGCAGCAGCCGGCCATTATCCTCCATTATCCGTGATGACGACCAGTTCATCATTTCACAATGGGACTGGAGCCTGCCCCAATACTTCGAATGGGGCAAAAAAGCCGAACTTTCCCACATTGAAGGGGGCGAATTCCCCATATGGTGTCTCATCTGTGCGCCAGGTCATCCTCTTATGGCCAAGGTCATCAACCAGCTGATCGCCAACATCTTCCTTTACACGCCCAACCTGCACAGCACGGGCAGCGTGGCAACACTGAAAGTGACCGGCCCCATCCTGTTCACAAGAGTCGTCTTCAACAACCTGAACAAATTCGACATCAGGATGGAAAACATTCTGGCGAAGGGCCTCAATCCCCACATGGTGAAGAACATTTACCGCAAGGACCAATATCACGAGCAGGTCCTGCCCCTCGTCATACAATCCACCCGTGTAGGCGATACCATATGATGGCTTCTCCTCCCCGAAGCAGTACATGCTCGAACCACCGGGGACAGAAAACCGGAGACTGAACGGCCTCAAGCCTCCTCGGCGGGATTTTCGGGCCATTTATGTCTGGGGTAGCGCCCCCGCATGTCCCGCCGCATGTCCAGCCAGCCTGACGTCCAGAACTGGGCAAGGTCCGCCGTCACGGCCTGTGGCCGTCCGGCAGGGGACAGCAGGGTAGCATGGAGCGGCACCCGGCCACCTGCCAGCTTCGGCAGGGCCGTGGTGCCATAAAAGTCCTGCGCCCGGGCAGAAAGGGATGGCACGACCGTCGTGTAATCAATGCGCCTGCGCCCGACCTTCAGAGCCACATGGGACGGAAGCTGGCGGTCCAGCTCCTGCCTGTCCTCATAGGACAGACGGCTGGCCAGAATGGCCGCAAGGTCCAGCTCCTGAATCTGTGTGAGCCGGTCCAGTCCCGCAAGCCACGGTTCCAGCCACTCCATGTCCTCGGCCAGAGCCTCGTCAGACAGATCAGGCAGATGGGGCGCATAATGCGTCCGGGCCAGAGCGACACGGGCCTGAAACTGGCGGGCCGCCGCCGACCAGTCCAGATGCCGGGCCAGATCAGACCGCACCTTCGCCAGAAGGGCCGCCGTGATGTCTTCCGCCTCGGGGGAGACGTTACGATCCTTCAGCACCAGATTGCCCAGCCGCAGCCTCTGCCGGACAATAACCTTGCCCGATGTACCATCAAGGGCCGGTTCCCGCTGTTCCTTCAGGCTGGCCTGTACGGAATCGGGCAGGGTCTCCAGCGTGACCGGAGCCGCAAGGGTCATGTCCGTCCCCTTGCGGACATGAAAGGCCGCCCCAGCCAGAAGGTCCTCCTGCACCAGCGGGTCTGTCGCCCCCAAGCGGGCACTGCCACCTCCTGCCAGACGGTACCGTCCATCGGCACTGGTCCGCTGTGCCAGACGGTCAGGGAACCCCGCCGCCACCAGACGTCCCGCGATGTGACCCGTCAGCCCATCGCTCACGAGGTCCGCAAGACCATCCTGCCCTGTCCCCTGCCCGGCCCGGCGCAGGAACCGCCCCGCAGCATGGCGGAGCTGCCGCACCACATGCCTGGGAACACGGGCATCATCCTGCATGAAGAGTTTCAGACGCAGCCGGAGGTCAGCGGAGGCCTCTCCTCCCCGGCCCCCACGACCGCCCAGCGGATCACGTTCTTCCAGAAGGGCCGCCAGACAGGCCGCCACGGCCATCTCCTCCACCGTCCGGGCAGCGCAGAGCATCGCAGCCAGCCGGGGATGCGTGCCAAACCCGACCATCCGCTGCCCCAGAGCCGTCAGCTCCCGCTGACCATCCAGAGCCCCCAGAAACTGGAGAAGGGACTGCGCTGCGGCCAGTCCCCCCTCCGGGGCTGGCTCGATGAGCGGCAGGGCCACCGGGGCCGTGCCCATCGCCTGCTGCCAGGCTGCCGTCACGAGGGCAAAATCACACAGGTCCGCCTCCCTTATGGCGGGGACTTCCTGCACAATCAGGCTACGCTGGGTCATTTCAGACCAGAGACGGATGGCAATACCGGGAGCCTGACGCCCCGCACGGCCTGCCCTCTGTTCCGCCGTTGCCCGGGAAATGCGCCGTGTATGAAGGCGGGGCAGGCCCGTACCGGCATCACGCTGGGGCAGACGCCGCCAGCCACCATCCACCACCACACGCACACCGGGAACCGTCACGGACGTTTCAGCAATGGATGTCGCCAGCACGATACGCCGCCCGGACTCCGGAGCCAGCGCACGGGCCTGATCCTCCACCGACTGCTCCCCGTACAGAGGATGGACAGGCACCCGGTCCCCAAGAAGTCCCTGAAGACTGGCCTGCGCCCTGCGGATTTCTCCCACCCCGGGCAGGAACGCCAGAATGGAGCCCTCTTCCTCCCGCCAGGCCTGTGCCACGGCCTGGGCACAGCTCTCCGGCAGATCACGCAGATGGGCAATGTCCCGCCGGTAGCGGACCTCCACCGGGTGCTGCCGTCCGTCACTCTCGATCAGCGGGGCCTGAAGGGCGGTCGTGAAAATGCCCGCATCCAACGTGGCCGACATGGCCACGAGCCGCAGCTCCGGCCGCAGGCTCTGCTGCATGTCCCGGCAGAACCCCAGAGCCGTGTCGCCATCCAGTGACCGCTCATGCACTTCATCAAACAGGACGGCAGATACGCCATCCAGCAGGGGGTCTGCCAGCAGACGGCGGACCAGCAGACCCTCCGTGACGACTTCAATACGAGTCCGGGCCGAAACGGCACTGTCGATGCGGGTGCGATAGCCGATCACCCCGCCGGGGGCTTCACCCCGCAAGGCCGCCATACGCTGGGCCGCTCCCCGTACGGCCACACGCCGTGGCTCCACAAGCAGGATACGGCCATCCCCCAGCCAGTCAGGCGCAACCTCCAGCAGAAAAGGCGGCACGGCCGTGGTCTTCCCGGCACCCGGCGGCGCCACCAGCACGGCATTGGAGCCAGCAGCCAGTGCCTCCAGCAAAGCCGGCAGGACCGCCGTCACGGGCAGGGAATCCGACATCATGCTGCCTCCTGTAGGCCCTGTCCCGGCTCAGTCCTCGTATGTCAGAAGGGACGTGACCGGCACGTCAACCTTTCCACGGCCTCCCAGAGCCAGCAGCTCGATCATCACGGAAGCCCCGACAACCTCAGCCCCAGCCTTGCGCAGAAGGTCGATGGAGGCAGCCAGCGTACCGCCGGTTGCCAGAAGATCATCCAGCACCACCACACGCTGGCCGGGACGGACAGCATCCGCCTGGATGTGCAGCTCATCCTCACCATATTCGAGGCTATATCTGTGGGAAATGGTCTTGCCCGGCAGCTTGCCCGGCTTGCGCAGCATGGTGAAACCACAGCCGAGGCGGGTTGCCAGCGGAGCTGCCGTGAGGAAGCCACGGCTCTCGATCCCTGCCAGAAGGTCTGGCTGGAAGCGGGCCACCGCCTGCGCCAGACGCCCCGTAGCCACCTGCCACGCTTCCGGATTCCGGATCAGGGTGGAAATGTCATAAAACAGGATGCCCGGTTTCGGAAAATCCGGAACTTCACGGATATACTGTTTCAAATCCAGCGGAGCAGGGTCTTCAAAGGACATGGCAGGCCTTCACATTGCAGGTCATGATATGCACGAAGCCCCCCTTATAGGCCCTTGTGCCGTCCTTTTGAAAGGGAAGGCTCTCCTTGCTGCCATCAGGGAGCCATGCGGGCAAACAGGATCATGAGGAGGAAAGCCGCCAGCAGCATTCCCCCCATCGGGATCGCCGTACCCACCGGCAGCCATGAGAACATGACACTGGCCAGAATACCGAACACATACTGCCCCGTCCCCGCCAGAGCGGTAGCGACACCGGCATTGCGCCCCTGTGTCAGCAGGGCACCGGCCATGGCATTGGGGCCAATGCATCCCCCCGGCCCCAGCGCACAGAGCATCGCCCCGAACAGTGGCCAGAGATAGATGTGCCTGAGATGCCCTGCCGCATCGACATCCAGTGCAGACCAGATGGCCAGCCCCAGCAGTACAACCGCCCCGACGCAGCTGATGGCAAGCCCGGCCCGAAGCAGGGTCCGGCTGTGATAGTAGTTCAGCAACCAGGCATTGATCTGGGACGAACCGATCATGCACACCGCCATCACACCAAACAGCACGCCATACTGGAACGGCGTGAACGCATACACGCTCTCGAAGAGGAAGGGTGCAGCCGTCAGATAGGTGAAAATGACGAATCCCTGCACCATCCAGATGAGCGCATTGAAGCGGTAGTTCCTGTCCTTCAGGGTCTGCCCATACCGGACGATAATGGGCCAGAGACGCATGGGGTGACGGTCTTCGCCATCCAGTGTTTCTGGCAGGAAAAGGAAGACCGCCAGCAGCCCCACTACACCATAAAGGGACGTTGCCCAGAAAATGTCCCGCCAGCTGATGAACTGGAGAGCAAAACCACCCAGAGCCGGCGCCAGAATGGGCACGACACCCTGTATGAGAATAAGGCGGGACATCATCTTCGCCGTGGCGTCACCGACTGTCAGGTCCCTGACGCAGGCATTGGGCACCACGAGGCTGGCAGCCCCCATCAGGGCGGCAAAAGCCCGGAAGAAACAGAGCATGGGCATGGAGGTCGAAAGGGCACAGCCTGCTGCGGCCAGAGCATAGAACAGGGTACCCACAAGCAGCGGACGACGACGACCAAAGCGGTCCGTCACCGGCCCGACAATGATCTGCCCGATGGCCAGCCCCGCCACCCAGGCCGCCATCGTCAGGCTGCCCGTTCCCGGTGCGGAACCAAGCTGCTGCTCCATCTCTGGCAGGGCCGGCAGATAGATATCTGTCGAGACAGGGCCAACCGCCGTCAGCGTTCCCAGAAGGATCGGCAGCCAGAAAGGCATCTTCCCACCCTTGATAAGCGGTTTGCCAATCAGGGCATGTTCAAAAAAGCCATGCTGTGACGTCTTCATGCTCCGCTATCCTGCCTTTCCCATCTCATCTCTTTGTGAAACCCGCGTAATACCCAGCCTCCCAACACGGCGGAAAGAAGTGCCAGCACGGCGGCGGTAACCAGTGCCCAGCCATGGCGTAGTTCTACACCCCTGCCAGCCAGAAGAAAAACCAGATTCTGGGGCAATCCTCCCAGCATGGTCGCCAGCAGGAACCGGCCAACTGCAAGCCCCGCCATGCCAGACGAGACCGATACCAGGAGGGCAGACCCGACCGGCAGCAGCCGGGCACAGGCCACCATGCGGAATGGAGCCCGCTGTCCAGCCCGGATGAACCACGGCACGGAAGCCGCCCTGACCGGGCATTTCCACCGCCAGAGCCGCCCCCAGCCATAGCCCAGCAGGGCACCGGCCCCATAGGCCAGGCTGGCCTCCACCACCCCGATGCCAATGCCAAACCCCGCTCCCAGCACGAAACAGAGTGCCTGCCGGGGCAGACCAAAAGCACAATACAGCACGGCCAGCGGCAGGACCCGCAGGGCCGCATAAGGCTGCCCGGCCCACTCCCGCATCAGTCCCAGCCCATGCTGGATGGCCGGAATCCGCCACAAAAGCAGCGGCCCTCCCACCAGAAGCAGGACCAGAAGAGCGGGGCGGACTGCCGCCCGCAACGGAACGGGACTCCTCAGAGCAGACCCCGGGCCCGTATCTGGGCATAGGCGGCCAGCGTAACCATGCAGGTCATCTCCCCTTCCACGATCATGCGCTCAAACTCGGCAAGCGGGATGTCTTTCACCTTCATGTCGGCTTCCGTCGCTTCCCGCTCGGCCTCACCACGGACAAGATTCCGGGCCAGAAAAACATGCCCCATCTGCGTGGAGTATCCAGCTCCCTGATACAGTGTCCCTGCATGGATCAACTCACCGGCACGCAGGCCCGTTTCCTCCCGCAGCTCACCAAGGGCAAGCTCCGTGGCATCTGCATCCGGCCGTGTCTCCCACATGCCCATGGGAAACTCCCAGAGCCGCTTTCCCACCGGGTAGCGGAACTGCTGGACCAGTGTCAGGCGACCATCAGCATGCATGGGCATGATGACGGCAAACGTCCCCCGTTCGACAACGCCGTACAGGCCCTTCCTGCCACCAGGATGGATGATCCTGTCTTCCCGCACCGCAGTCCATGGGTTTTCATAAACCATCTCGGAAGAAAGAATCTGGTAGCCTGCATCCTCACAGGCTTTCTTTACCGCATCATCAATCATCATCGGCTCCTTCGCAGCAATGGCCGGTCGCTCATCATCGTGATCAGGCCGCCCTGTATCATGGTGAAGAAGAAAAAGTGAAACGCTTTACCCCAACCAGCCAGATATCATCCTACTGACATCCCTGCATGGCAGCCATTCATAACTATGCAAGCTGGGCAAATCATTGCCCCGTGACGCAAAAGGCTTTCTCACCTATGGTCGATAACCAAGAAAGGCTGTGCCGGTTACAGTTACCAGGTGGGCACGGCTTGCGGAAACTGCAAAGGGGACGCCCATGTCTGATGAAGACGCAACCTATACGTGCTCGCCGACCATGCGGGTCATGCCCGTAGTCCTGTTCAACCTCCTTGTCTATTTTGTCATCGGGCTGCCCAATGCCATCATTGGTGCCCAGTTCGTGCACAACACGCTGGGTTTCAGCACAGCCATTGCCGCCAGCACCATCTCCCTGCAGTACATCGGTACCGCCATGGGGCGTGTGATCGTCGGTCATCGCATTGACGTGCATGGCCCCAAGGCCATTCTGCGGTATGGTCTCATCTTCTGCACCATCTCCGGCCTGCTGATGTGCCTTGCGGCTCTGATCCCCAGCTTCATGGGCCTGAATGACACGTCCCGCTATGTGGCCCTGGGCATTGCCCTCATCAGCCGTCTCTTCATCGGCTGGTCCGAGAGCTGCACCTCCACCTCCGTCACGACATGGAACCTGCGCCGCGTCGGCCCTGCGCACTCCTCCGTCGCCATTTCCTGGAACGGTGTCACCTCCTACGGTGGTATCGCCGTTGGCGTGACCGTCGGCCAGTTCCTCAGCGGCATCCTGCCGAACATCCGGCTGCTGCCCGTCGGCATTTTTGCCACCCTGCTGGGTATTGGCGGCATCATCCTGCTGACCTTCTACAAAGCCATCAAGCCGCTGCCGAGCAAAGGCAAGCCGATGTCCTTCGCCCTCGCCGTCAAGAAAGTGCTGCCGTATGGTGCCGCTCTGGCTGCCGGGTCTGTCGGCTTTGGTACGGTCAACAGCTTCCTGGCCCTGTATTACACGGATAACCACTGGACTGGCCTGGGTGTGGCCTTCGGCGTTTTCGCTGCCTGCTTCATCTTCATGCGTATTTTCGTCTCCGGCCAGATCGACAAGCATGGCGGTGTGCCGATCGCTTACATGTCCCTGGTGACGGAAGCCATTGCCATGGCCGTCTTCTGCCTGGTGCACAACCCCACGGGTGGCCTGATCGGTGCTGCACTGACGGGTGCGGGCTTCTCCCTGCTCTTCCCCGCCATGGGCACCATGGCCGTCCGTACCGATGGGCCGGAGTTCCACGGTATCCTGATCGCCGCCTACTCCATCTTCACCGACCTGACCATCGTGATTTCCAGCTGGTTCATGGGCGGTCTGCGTGACCACATGGGCTGGGGTGTCATGTTTGCCGTGGCTGGTGTGCTCTGCATCAGTGGTATCGCCTTCAGTGCCATCTTCTCCCGTATTCCGGGATGTGGTGTGCCGAAAAACGCTGCCTGACCAACAGCCGCCTGCTGGGTGGGGCCTTTCCCGGTTCCTCCCCAGCGGGGCTGCCAGTTGCCAGAATGCCGGGTACAGTCTTCTCTGCCCGGCATTTTTCTGTTCGGAGGAAACAGTCCATCATGACCATCCGCTCCTGCTCCGTCTTCTGCGGGTCACGCCCCGGGCACGATCCGGCCCACATGCAGGTAGCCCGTGCCCTCGGAACAGCCCTGGGGGAAGCGGGTCTCACTCTCGTCTATGGGGGCGGGACTGCTGGCCTGATGGGCGCCGTGGCCGATGCTACCCTGCTGGCCGGCGGTACCGTAAAAGGCATCATTCCCCGCTTTCTGGAAGCGCAGGAAATCCTGCATGAAGGCGTCACAGACCTGGAAGTGACAGAAGACATGCCCAGCCGGAAAGCCCGGCTATTCGAAGAAGCTGACGCTTATGTCATCCTCCCCGGAGGGTTTGGCACATTCGACGAATTCATGGAGGTTCTCGTGAACCGCCAGCTGGGGCTGAGCCAGCGGCCCATCATCATTCTCAACACCAATGGCTGGGCCGACCCGCTCATCGCCCTGCTGCAGGCCACGCAGGCACAGGGTTTCGCCGATGCAGGGGCAGAAACCCTCTACGAGGTCGTAACGGACGTGCCCAGCGTCATGCGGCGTCTGAAGAAACCTTCACACGCCTGATCTTGGCCCCGCAGGCGGAGAGCTTCTTCTCCACATGCTCATACCCACGGTCGAGATGATAGACACGGCTCAGTTCCGTCTCACCCTCGGCCACGAGGCCAGCCAGGATCAGTGAAAAAGATGCCCTCAGATCCGTGGCCATCACCTTGGCACCAGAGAGGCGTTCCACCCCACGGATCACGGCTGACCGCCCCTGGATGGTGATGTTGGCCCCCATGCGGTTCAGTTCCGGCACATGCATGAAACGGTTCTCGAAGATCGTTTCCGTAATCATGGACGCTCCCTCCGCTACAGAGAGCATGGCCATGAACTGCGCCTGCATGTCGGTCGGGAAACCGGGGTAAGGTTCGGTTGTCAGGTCCAGCCCCCGCAGCTTTCCCTCACTCCGTATCCGCAAGCCATCAGCCTCTTCCGTAACATCCACGCCAACCTGCTGGAGCGCATAGACAACCGCTTCCTGATCTACCATGCGGCCACCTTCCAGCAGGACATCCCCACCCGTCATGCCCACGGCGCAGGCATAGGTGCCACACTCGATGCGGTCTGGCATGACGGAGTAACGAGCACCATGAAGCTGCTCCACCCCCTCTACCATGATGGTGCCGGAATGTGCCCCGGTGATCTTCGCCCCCATGGCATTGAGGCAGTTGGCAAGGTCCAGAATTTCCGGCTCCCGGGCAGCATTGACGATCTCCGTCGTGCCACGGGCCAGCGTGGCTGCCATGAGAACATTCTCCGTCGCCCCCACACTGGGGAATGGCAGCACGACACGCCCGCCCTTCAGGCCATTGGGCGCTCTGGCATTGATGTAACCCCCCTCCAGCGTGATCTCGGCGCCCAGGGCCTCCAGTCCTTTGAGATGAAGGTCCACCGGGCGTGTCCCGATGGCACACCCACCCGGCAGGGAGACACGGGCTTCTCCCATACGGGTCAGCAGAGGTCCCAGAACAAGAATGGAGGCCCGCATCCGGGACACGATGTCGTAAGGAGCCTCTACCGACTGGATGGTTCCACCAAGGCTGAGCTGCCGGGGACCATCAATCTCCACCACGTCATAACCCAGCTGCCCCAGCAGGGTCCGCATGGTACGGATATCCGCAATATCGGGAATATTGGAAAGGATGAGAGGCCCTTCGGAAAGCAGGGCGGCCACCATCAGTTTCAGGCCCGAATTCTTGGCCCCACCAACAGAAATGCGCCCCTCAAGACGGTGGCCACCTTCGATCAGGAAATAATCCATCTGTCTCTCTCCATACCTCATCCCATCACCGTGCCTCACAGGCTGGATGAGGTTCTCTGCTTGTCTGAATTTTAAAGCCGCGGGGGCGTTACACCGGACTGGCGCATATACTTTCCGGCACGGTCAGCATAGCTGACTTCACAAGGACTGGCTCCCTGAAAAAACAGAAACTGGCAGATGCCCTCATTGGCATAGATACGGGCTGGCAGGGGGGTGGTATTGCTGATCTCGATGGTCACCTGCCCCTCCCATTCCGGCTCCAGCGGTGTGACGTTGACGATGATCCCACAGCGGGCATAGGTGGACTTGCCAAGGCACACGACCAGCGTATCACGGGGGATGCGGAAATATTCCACCGTATGGGCCAGGGCAAAACTGTTGGGCGGGATGATGATGTCCCCGCGGCGTGTCACGAAACTGTCAGCAGAGAAATTCTTGGGGTCCACCACGGCACTGTCAACATCTGTGAAGATGTGAAATTCATCAGCGACACGAGCATCATACCCATAGGAGGACAACCCGTAGGAAATGACCTTCTCACGCTTCTGCGCCTCGACAAACGGCTCTATCATGCCGTGTTCCTGCGCCATGTGGCGTATCCAGTGGTCAGGCATGATCGACATGGCCGTTCTCCCTTGTGGATGGTGATGTCTTACTGAAAATCGACAAAAACCTGACAGGGACAGACCGCCCCCGGACAGAGACAGACCCGACCAGCCGGGCCTGCCCTGTCATATCATCTGTCTGCCCCGGCGCAAAGCGGAGGAACGGCCCGGAGGGGGTCAATCCCCCGATGAACCACGGATCACCAGCTCAGACATGCTGAGCCGACGGCGACGCTTCCTCTCCGAAGGCAGTTCACGCACAGCACCACCACGCAACGTCCGACGGAAGCGGGGCCAGCGGGGTTTGACCTCACTGGCCAGCACACCAGCCACAATGAAACCAGCCCCAATGAGCGTGGTCATCGTCAACACGTCACCCGTCACCCAACCAACCAGCCCCCCCCAGATCGGCTCACTGGAATAGATGAGGGTCGCCTTGGTGGGAGAGACCGTTTTCTGCGCCCAGTTGAGCACCAGCTGGGTAGCCGCACTCACAATGCCCATCACCAGCGCACACCCCATCCAGCCCCAGCTGAAGGCGGGCACATGCTCTCCCATTACCGGCATGGCACAGAAAGCAAAAAGTCCACCCGCCACAAGCTGGACAAACGCCATGCGGCGGCTATCCGTGTGAAGAGCGAACAGCCCGACGCAGATGATCTCAAAAGCGTAAGAAAAAGTCCCCAGCAGGGTCAGGCCGTCACCCGTGCTCATGGTCAGGCCGGTCTTCCACGGCTCGGCCAGCAGAACCAGCCCAACGAAGGCAAGAAAAATGCCGGCAATCCCACTCCTGCTCGGAGCCTTGCGCAGGATGATCCACTGAAGCAGCGGCACCAACGGCACATAGAGAGCTGTCAGAAAGGCAGAACGGCTGCTGGTGATGCTCATCAGCCCGATCGTCTGACAGATGTAACCGAAAGCCAGCACAATACCGATCAGCCCGCCACGCCATATCTCCGAACGTGGAATCCCCTGCATGATATGCTTGCGCCCAACAAAACAGACCACAAACAGGGCAGCGATGAGGAACCGGACCCCGATGAAAAACAGAGGACCGCTAGTCTTCAGCGCCATCTGGATGATGTAGTAGGTCCCCCCCCACAACACCGTGATGATACCGAGGGCAACCTCCTGCCGCGATGGCAGTGGCAGACGCGGGCTGGTCACTCAGCGATCCCCCTGGCTGGCAGAGGCTGTTACACGCCCAGACACGGCCGGACGGCTGCGCTGCTGCTGTTTGCGACGCAGAAGGTTGGCCCGCAGGGCCTGGGCTTCCCGCAGCTGGCGCTCCTGCCGTGCTGTCATGGGGGCTTCGCCGGTCTTTCTCTCCTGTTCAGGCTTCATGAACCTGCATCCCTCTCCTCATGAAAGCGCACAAACGCTTCCCGCAAGCCAGCAGGAAGCAGCTCATCATACACGCCCAGCGTCGCCCGCTGCATGTGCTGCTTGGTATAATGGGCAAGAGCATGGGCACGGATCTCGTCCTGCCGCTCTGCCATAAGTTCTGGTGGCACGTCCAGCACTTCCCTCAGGGCACCGGCCAGCGCCCGATGGTCCCCCGCCGGAACAAGCGTCCCGCTTTCACCATGCTGTATGGTTTCCTTCAGGCCGCCACGGGCCGAGCCGATCACCCAGCAGCCCATCATCTGTGCTTCCACCGGCACCCGCCCGAAGGGCTCAGGTCGGAGAGAAGGCACCGTCACAACATGCGCCAGCCGGTAGGCCGCTGCCATGTCCCGGCAGGGACCAGCAAAACGCAGACGAGTCGCTATGCCCCGCTCCTCGGCCATCCTGTGCAGCATCCGGGCATAGCTGCTGTCCTCCCCTGGCCCGACCATGACGCAGACCCAGTCCAGCCCCGGATGATGGGTGGCCAGATAGCCAAGAGCCTCGATCAGACATTCCTGTCCTTTCCAGCGGGTCATGCGGCCGGGCATGAGAATGATGCGGCTTTCCTCACCAATTCGCCAGCGCTCCAGCAGCGTCTGCATCTGGAGGCCTTTCACCGCCCCCGGGGAAAAAATCTCCGGATCACTGCCACGGGGGATGATGCGCAGCCTGTCCTCCCCAACCCTGTAATCATGCCGCAGTCTCTCGCCGATATGCTCGGAAACGGCAATGACACGCTGCCCCCGTACCAGAGCGGAATTATAGAACTTCTTGAGCCAGAAATTCGTCTGGTGGTCACCGTGCCAGGTCGTCACCAACGGCACTTTCTCCCGACGGCAGGCCACAACCGCCACAAGAGCCGGATACCGGGACCGGGCATGGACAAGATCGACCCCCTCCTGCCGGATCAGCATCTGCAAGGCCTTCACCCGGCTGAAAAAATACCGCAGGGACATCCTCTTGCGAAACGCCAGCTCCACATGTTCACCACCGACATACCGCAGACGGGACAGCAGAGCTCCACTCTCCGCCGCCACGAGCGCCCGGCCACCGGCCTGACTTATGGCTTCGGCCATGTCGATGGCGCCACGCTCAAGGCCGCCAATACCCAATGCCGGCAGAATCTGAAGGATCACCGGTTTCTGCTTCATGACCATTTTTCCGCTATGTCCACACCCATCCCGTGCCCGGTCACCCTGCCGGAATCGTCACGACGGCACCGCCGCCATGACTGGTTGCCGCAAGGGTACTGAGGACCTGCACCATGGTGAATGCCTCCTTGCTACGGAAATCCGTATCGGAAATCCAGTACCAGCACTTTTTATAGAAAACGGAAACATAGCTTTCCCCAGGTTCATTCCTGCCGGAATGAATGGCAACCTCAGGGCGGCTCTCGATGCCAACCTGCCCGATGGTCGGCAGGGTCCTGCCGGAGCGGACATCCTTCTCCGGCACTTCCATCTCGTAGGAAAGCTGGGTCAGCATGGCGAGCATGGACCGTGTGAGAATGGCGATCTGCCCCTGTTTCTTCGGATATGGCCCATAGACGATCTCCGCCTCCGCCGTATTGGGCTCCAGATGCAGCAGGCGGCGTACCTCCCCCTGTATGGCCTGAAGATTGCTGTCCGCCGTGGTTGTCAGCACAAGATAGATATGCTCGCCAGACGTATTGCCTGATCCCCCGCCACCATTGCCGGACCCGGCATTGCCATTCCCCTGACCGGTTGCACTGCCAGTACCCGATTTCCCCCCCTTGCCGGAGGCAGCCGGGTCATCGGTAGAAATACGTACCGTCATCGCCCCGGCCAGCTGAAGCTGGCGCAGGTCATGCAGAAGCAGGTAGAACCGCACGGACCCACCCCCGAATGGCCCGACACCCCGCACATTGGACAATCCATCAATGGACTGTGCCGTCAGCCGCAGGAGAGTGTCGATGGCCATGCCACCAAGACTGAGCGGCATGATGGCCGTGGGCGAAATGGGACGCACCACATTTTCCGCATACTGCTCACCTGTCAGAGGCTGATAGGTGATGGTCGGATTTTCCGCCTGGGAAAGTGTCCCCGTTCCAAACAGGTAATTGCTGACAGCAGAAGCCGGATAGCCATAGTACCCCCCCGAAACACTGCGGGAGAAGTTGTAACCGGCGATCACCTGTGTCGTGTCAAGAAACGCAGGCGGCTCGCCATAACGCAGCCGCACGATATTGAGCAGCATCTCACGCTTCTGCACTTCCCCCAGTGCCCGGGAATAAGCCAGCTGATCATTCTGGAGATGTTCCGGCCCTATGGGCTGGCAGGCACACAGCAGCAGAAAAGCAGCAGACGGCAGAAAAAGAACCGAACACCAGGTCGGGCCCCGCCCCGGCTCGGAAAACAGGGGCAGAAGACGGCCCGCCTTGCGGAACAGGGAAAACAGACAGGACAGAAGACAGGCTCCCACGGATGAAACCGGTTGCAGGGTAAAGGTGGGACCTTACCCGAAAAAGAAGACCTTGACCAAAAAGAAACTCCTCACACCTCCAGCAGGACACTGTAAATCTTTTCCATTCCTGCTCTTGAAACACAAGACACCCCTCCCCAGATCGAACAGCAAGGGTGTTGCAGGCCTTGGCCTGCCCCCAGACCTGATAACGTCGCAATAGGGCTTCTCCCAATGCCTTGAGGGGTTGTGGGAAGCCGCTGAAAAGGGACAGATATCCATGGGCAAGATTATTGGTATTGACCTCGGGACCACCAACTCCTGCGTTGCAGTCCGCGAGGGTAACGAGAACAGGGTGATCGAGAACAGCGAAGGTGCCCGCACCACGCCGTCTGTCGTTGCCTTTACAGATAGCGGTGAGCGTCTGGTCGGTCAGGCCGCCAAGCGTCAGGCCGTCACCAACCCCACCAACACGCTTTATGCCGTCAAGCGTCTGATCGGTCGCCGCTACGATGACCCGACCGTCGCCAAGGACCAGAAGACCGTTCCCTACGAAATCGTGAAGGGTGACAACGGCGATGCATGGGTGCGTGCCCGTGGTGAGAACTACGCTCCGTCCCAGATTTCCGCCTTTGTTCTCGGCAAGATGAAAGAGACGGCAGAGGCCTATCTGGGCGAGAAGGTGACCGAAGCCGTCATCACCGTTCCGGCCTACTTCAACGATGCACAGCGTCAGGCCACCCGTGATGCGGGCCGCATCGCTGGTCTGGACGTCAAGCGCATCATCAACGAGCCGACCGCCGCCGCTCTCGCTTACGGGCTCGAGAAGGGCGATTCCGGCAACGTGGCCGTGTATGACCTTGGTGGTGGTACGTTCGACATCTCCATCCTCGAAATCTCCGATGGCGTGATCGAGGTGAAGTCCACCAATGGTGATACCTTCCTCGGTGGTGAAGACTTCGACAACAAGCTGATCGACTATCTGGCTGACGAGTTCAAGCGTGAGCAGGGTCTGGACCTGCGCACGGACAAGATGGCCCTCCAGCGCCTGAAGGAAGCCGCCGAGAAGGCCAAGATCGAGCTGTCCTCCGCCAAGGAAACGGAAGTCAACCTGCCCTTCATCACGGCAGATGCCTCCGGTCCGAAGCATCTGGTCGTCAAGGTGACCCGTGCAAAGCTGGAAAGCCTCGTTGAAGACCTCATCAAGCGCTCTCTGGAGCCCTGCCGCAAGGCCCTCAAGGATGCTGATCTGACACCGGCTGACATCAAGGAAGTCATCCTTGTCGGTGGCCAGACCCGTATGCCGAAGGTCGTGGAAAGCGTGAAGGAGTTCTTCGGCAAGGAACCCGCCCGCAACGTGAACCCGGACGAAGTGGTTGCCATCGGTGCCGCCGTGCAGGGTGGCGTGCTCCAGGGTGACGTGAAGGACGTGCTGCTGCTGGACGTGACCCCGCTGTCCCTCGGTATCGAGACGCTGGGTGGTGTCTTCACCCGTCTGATCGACCGCAACACGACGATCCCGACCAAGAAGAGCCAGACCTTCTCCACAGCCGAAGACAACCAGCCTGCCGTGACCATCAAGGTCTTCCAGGGTGAGCGCGAAATGGCTGCGGACAACAAGCTGCTCGGCAACTTCGACCTGACAGGCATCGCTCCGGCTCCCCGTGGTGTGCCGCAGATTGAAGTGACCTTCGACATTGACGCCAACGGTATCGTGAACGTCTCCGCCAAGGACAAGGCCACAGGCAAGGAGCAGAACATCTCCATCAAGAGCGATGGTGGTCTCTCCGATGCCGACATTGATCGCATGGTCAAGGAAGCTGAGGAGAACGCCTCTGCTGACAAGGCCCGCCGTGAGCTGGTGGACCTGCGTAACAGCACCGAAGCCATGATCCATCAGACGGAGAAGACCCTCTCCGAAAATGGTGACAAGGTTCCGGCCGCTGACAAGACCGAAGCCGAGGAAGCCATCAAGAAGGCCCGCGAAGCTCTGGAAAGCGACAATGCCGAGACCATCAAGAGCGCCAGCGAGCATCTGACACAGGTTGCCATGAAGGTTGGTCAGGCCGTCCATCAGGCCGGTGCCTCCGCCGGTGAGGAACATCAGGCCGGTGGCAAGACTGACGAAGATGTCGTCGATGCTGAATTCGAAGATGTTGACGACAAGAAAAAGAAATAATCGCTGAAAAGGGACGGAGTCCGTGTCGGCAGGCCGGGCTCCTTTCCTGCGGTTGGCGTCTTGTTTCCCTCTCTCTGCGGGGAACAGGCGCCCTTTTTACATTGAGGGCCTTGCACCTGTCCGGCTCCGGCAGGCCACACCCCGCACGCCTTGTCCGGGTGTCCGCTCTCCTGCGTGACTGAGGATCACTATGGCTACACAGATGGATTATTACGAGACACTCAGTGTCTCCCGCTCCGCAAGCGGTGAAGAGATCAAAAAGGCCTATCGCAAGCTGGCCATGCGCTACCATCCCGACCGCAATCCGGGGGACGAAAAGGCCGAGCTGAAATTCAAGGAAGTCAATGCCGCTTACGAAGTGCTGAAAGACGACCAGAAACGGGCCGCCTATGACCGTTTCGGCCATGATGCCTTCCAGAACGGTATGGGCGGCAGCGGTGGAGCCGGTGGTTTTGGTGGCGGCTTCGGCGGTTTTGATGCTGGCGGTCTGGGCGACATTTTCGAGCAGATGTTCAATATGGGCGGACGTCGTGGCCGCCAGCAGCGTCAGGCCGAGGATGTACAGGTCCAGGTCGACATTTCCCTGACGGAAGCCTTCTCAGGCATCAGCAGGGAGATCGAAATCGCCACACGCAAGGCATGTTCCAGCTGTCATGGTTCAGGTTCGGCCGATCCCAACGCCAGCCGGCAGACCTGCCAGACCTGTCACGGGCAGGGTGCCGTGCGGGTACAGCAGGGCTTCTTCGTGGTGGAGCGCCCCTGCCCCACCTGTAACGGCGCAGGCCAGACTGTCAGCAATCCATGCCACAGCTGCCACGGCAGCGGTACGGAAGCCGCCAGAGAGACCGTAAAAATCGACATCCCGGCTGGGATCGAAGATGGCACCCGCATCCGTGTGGCAGGCAAGGGCGAAGCCGGAGGTGAAGGTGTCCAGCCCGGGGACCTTTATGTTCTGGTCACAGTGGACAGTCACAGCATCTTCGAGCGTGAAGGAGCCAATATCCACTGCCGTGTGCCCCTGCGCATGACACAGGCCGCTCTGGGCGACGAGATCGAAGTGCCGCTGATTGATGGTGGCCGGACAATGGTGAAAATCCCTGCCGGGACACAGACAGGCGACAATTTCCGCCTTCGTGGCAAGGGCTTCTCCGTCCTGCACTCCAAGGCACGAGGTGACATGTATATCCGCATCACCGTGGAAACACCCAGCCATCTGACCAAGCGCCAACGTGAGCTGCTGGAGGAGTTTGAGGCCGAAAGCGGTGACCACAGCAAAGGCAGCCCGGAACATACCGGCTTCTTTGCCCGTGTCAAAAAGCTCCTTGACCGGTAAAGGACACCAACGATGAGCAACACCTCCCCCCGCATCGGCATTGCTGGCATCACGGGGCGTCTTGGCCATCTCTGCGCCGAGGAGGCCGGGGCCCTTCTGGCTGGCGGCCTGTCCCGCACGGCAGACCCTGCCCGCAACATCGTCTCCAGCGCATCAGAACTGGCCAGCCGATGCGATGTCATCATTGATGTCAGCCATGCCAGTCTTGTCCCCGCCCATGCCAAAGCCTTCGCTGCGGCAGGCTGTGCCTGGGTTCTGGGCACAACAGGGCTGGACGGAGCAGCCCAGCAGGCCGTGCATGAAGCCGCCGGACAGGTAGCCGTTCTACAGGCGGCCAATTTCTCCCCGGCCCTGACGATGCTGCTTTCCCTGGCCCGTCAGCTCGGTGCCGCCCTGCCGGACTACGATGCTGAAATTCTGGAAGTCCATCACCGCCAGAAGCTGGATGCACCTTCTGGCACGGCGCTGGCCATCGGTCGAGCCGTAGCCGCAGGCCGGGATGATGACTTCGAGGCTGTCAGGCGGCTGGATCAGAACGGGAAACGGCCTGATGGTGCCATCGGCTTTGCCTCCCTGCGGGGCGGGCAGGTTGTTGGCGAGCATGATCTGCGCTTCTTTGCCGCTGATGAGGAAATCTCCCTCTCCCACCGGGCGCTGGACCGCCGTGTCTTCGCCCGTGGGGCACTGAAAGCCGCCCTCTGGCTGGCTGATCCCCGCCGTACCCCCGGCCTTTACGGGATGCAGGACGTACTGAACACACCCTGAGCCCCCTGCATCATGTGGGAGCTGCCAACAGGCAGGTCCCACATGCCATCCCGTCCTTTCTGGTCGTGTATCCTTACCTTTTGTCCACCAGATACAGATTCTCTGTTACATATCTGTCCCTGTCAGACAGATTCCGGCAGCCACGGAACGTGTTGTAACACGTATCCATGACACTCACCTCCCCCAAGGACCAGAGTTCCGATATGAAACGGTCACGCTTGATGAACCCTTCGGAATTATAGGAAATAAGCACGAAATCGGCTTTCACATTGTCAATGGCATCAAAGAGACGTGTCTCTGCATGTCGTGCCTTGTTGTAGAAAGATCTGTTCCACTCCTTCGGGATGCCGGAAACCCGACTGATATCAAGCGGTCTCCTGTAATCACATAAGATATTCAGCATGAAATAGTTCGATCCATAAGGATGCTGATTGTAAGGGGGATCAAAATAGGCAATGTCCACCTTCCCAACATCCCTTACAACGTCATTCGCATCGCCCTTATGAATGAACGACTCACAGGAAAAATGGCTCAGAACCGGCGCAACCACCTCAATATTCCGCATGATGCGGGACAAGGCATTGCGGGAATCTCCTCCAAACTGACCAAATCCGGCCCGATTCTTGTAAAATCCCTTGAAAACACCAGATGTATTCGTGTGCACGGAAGCTTGGGCAATGACCGGAGCAAGAACATACGGTTTCAGATGATCCGGTGTCTGGGCAAGAGCTCTACAAAAACTGTCCAGAAAAATGGCATTCCGTCTCGTGTAAAAAACTCTTTCTCCGTATTTTATGGTGCGATCATCCTGCGGAGCATATAATTCCGCAATGAAGCCCGGCTCGAAATTCGTTTCAACATCCCGTCTGATCCGCCGGATTTCATGATCCAGCTCATGAATATCAAGAGCCCCCCTGTTCGTCTGGTAGCAGGTATTCGTAACGAAGCTGTACTCTTCAAGATCATTGCAGTGGATACATCTAGCATGGCGTCTGGCCATGCGGGCCACGACGCCTGTTCCTGAAAAAAGGTCAAGAAAATCAATGTGATCCTTGCCAAGCCTTGTTTTCACATCGACGATGGCTGCCTCGATGAAATCCAGAAGCGCCCTTTTATTTCCCAGATAGGTAATCAGCTGGGTTCTGAGAAAATCCTCTTCTTCCCGGAACAGGATTTCATTTTCCCCTGCACATCCAGTCACTCTGAAACCTATCCTCTCATATTCACCATGCCCCTCCCATACAGCACATCCCGGCCATGCAGTAAGCCCGCTCTTGACCTCGAGGGCATTTTCAGCCAAGCGGTAGAACTCTTACTTCCTGTCACTTGTGCCTTTCGGGGGGCAGGGGCAGCCTCTTTTCACCACTCATTCCCTGTGAGGTCCCTGAGTGCGCAATCACGGCGATTTTCTCTTTACGTCTGAATCCGTTTCCGAAGGTCATCCCGACAAGGTGGCAGACCGTATCTCCGATACCGTCCTCGATGCTTACCTTGAGGCCGACCCGGAAGCCCGTGTAGCCTGTGAAACGCTGGTTACCACCAACCGTGTCATTCTGGCCGGTGAAGTCCGTGGCCCCAAGGCCGTGGAGGACACCCTGATCGACCGTGCCCGTCAGGCCATCAAGGACATCGGCTACGACCAGGAAGGCTTCTCCTGGAAAAAGGCCGAGATCACCTCCTTCCTCCATGCCCAGTCCGCTGACATTGCCGTCGGCGTGGACAGCGCAGGCGACAAGGATGAAGGGGCCGGTGACCAGGGCATCATGTTCGGTTTCGCTACACGTGAAACGGAAGAGCTGATGCCTGCTCCCCTGTTCTATGCCCAGAACATCCTTGAGCGCATCCGGGACTACCGCAAGCAGGGTGATGCCCGTGGCGTCGGCCTGCTGCCAGATGCCAAGAGCCAGGTCACGCTGCGCTATGTGGATGGCAAGCCGGTCGGTGCGACCTCCGTTGTCGTTTCCACGCAGCATGTCGAAGGAATGCGGCAGAACACCATCCGTGAGATGGTGCGTGAGACCGTGCGTGAAGTCCTGCCGGAAGGCTGGATGTGCCCGGAACACGAATTCTACGTCAACCCGACGGGCAACTTCGTCATCGGTGGGCCGGATGGTGATGCCGGTCTGACAGGCCGCAAGATCATCGTGGACACCTATGGCGGTGCCGCCCCTCACGGTGGCGGGGCTTTCTCCGGCAAGGACCCCACCAAGGTGGACCGTTCCGCCGCCTATGCCGCCCGCTACCTCGCCAAGAACGTGGTAGCTGCCGGTCTGGCCGACCGCTGCACCATCCAGCTCAGCTACGCCATCGGCGTCTCCCGCCCGCTTTCCGTCTATGTCGATCTCGACGGCTCCGGCAAGGATGTGGATGAGGTCCGCCTCGGCTCCCTGCTGAACGAGATGGTGGACCTTTCTCCCCGTGGCATCCGTGAACGCCTGCGCCTGAACCGCCCCATCTACGCCAAGACGGCTGCCTACGGGCATTTTGGCCGTATTCCGGACCCAGCCTTGGACAACTTCACATGGGAGAACACCGACCTGGCCGAGCAGCTCAAGAGCGCGCTCAACCGCTGAGTCTGTCTCCATGGAGGGGGCTGTCCCCCTCCACCCTTCAGGCCCCTTCTCCCGACCCGCATGGACCATGCGTTGAGGGTGGGGGCTTTTTGCCATTTTCAGACTGTGTATCGACCGTTGCCTGACGACATCAAACCCCAGCCCGAACGTCTCTATGGCCGCCAGCGTGGCCATCCTCTCCGCCCCCGCCAGCAGCGCCTGCTGGATGAGGCCCTGCCCCGTGTGCATTTCCGCAACATGGCCGACCCGCTGAAGGGCTTCGGGAAGCCGGTTTCAAAGCTCTATCTGGAAATCGGATTCGGTGGCGGTGAACATGCCTTCGATCAGGCGGCCCGGAACCCCGAGACAGGCTACATCGCCTCGGAAGTGTTCGATAACGGCGTCTGCTCCCTCCTCTCCCGCATCATTCCCGAAGGCGAAGAGGCCACGGCCACCGGTCCTGACAACCTGCGCCTCTGGGCGGAAGATGGTCGCCAGCTGCTGAAGGGCCTGCCCGATGGCTGCCTGGACCGGGCCTACCTCATGTTCCCGGACCCGTGGCCGAAAGCACGCCATGCCAAACGGCGTTTCATCCATCCCGAAAACATCCGGCAGATGGCCAGACTCCTCAAGCCCGGTGCCCACTGGCGAGTGGCCAGCGACCATCCCGTCTATCAGGAGTGGGTCACGGAGGTGATGGGCCAGCAGGACCTCTTCGAGGCTCCAGCCCCTGCACTGGAACGGCCTGAGGGCTGGTCCCCCACCCGTTATGAGGCCAAGGCCTTCCGTGAAGGACGGCAGCCTTTTTACTGGACCTTCACACGGAAAGGGTGAGATACGTCCCCCGTACAGCTTCATGTTTCAGGCAGCCAGCAGGAGTACGCCATGACGCAGCCACAGAGCGATAACACCGCCATTGAACGGGAAGAAATGGCTTTTGATGTTGTCATCGTGGGTGGGGGGCCTGCCGGACTGACGGCGGCCATCCGGCTGAAACAGGAAAATCCGGACCTCTCCGTCTGTCTGCTGGAAAAGGGCAGCGAAGTCGGCGCCCATATCGTCTCTGGCGCCGTACTGGAGCCCACAACGCTGGCCGAACTCTTCCCGGACTGGAAAGAACGGGGGGCCCCGCTGGATACACCCGTCAGCAGTGAAAAGCTGCTGTTCCTGACCAGAAAGGCCGCTCTCCCCGTCCCGGCCCTGCATCTGCTCATGCCGCAGATGGACAACCGGGGAAATTACGTCATCTCTCTCGGAGCCTTCTGCCGCTGGCTGGGAGAACAGGCCGAGGCTCTGGGAGTCGAAATCTATCCCGGTTTCGCCGGAGCTGACCTCTTCATCGAGAATGGCAGGGTCTGCGGTATCATCACCGGGGACATGGGCGTGAACCGGAAGGGAGAAGAAAAACCGGACTACATGCCGGGCATGATCCTGCGGGCCAGCCAGACCATTCTGGCCGAAGGTGCCCGTGGCTCCCTGAGCAAGAAGGCCATGAACACCTTCGAGCTCCGCAAGGGGGCCGACCCACAGACCTTCGGCCTTGGCATCAAGGAAGTCTGGGAAATTCCGGCAGAAAAACACCGCCCCGGCTTCGTGCAGCACAGCTTCGGCTGGCCGCTGGACACACACACCTACGGCGGGGCCTTCCTCTACCATTTCGGGAAAAATCTCGTCTCCTACGGCTTCATCACGGCCCTGGATTACCGCAACCCGTGGCTGTCACCGTTCGAGGAAATGCAGCGCACCAAGCAGCACCCGGCCTTCCGGGAGCATTTCGAGGGTGGCCGGCGCATCATCTACGGGGCACGGGCCATCTCTGAGGGAGGCGTGCAGTCCCTGCCCCATCCGGTCTTCCCCGGAGGGGTGCTGACAGGCGATTGTGCCGGCTTCCTCAACATGCCCAAGATCAAGGGCATCCATACCTCCATGAAATCTGGCATCATCGCTGCCGAGGCGGTGATGGACGCCATCCAGAATGAGCGGGCCGAAGCGTCTTCCTACATGGACCGCCTCAAAAGCTCGTGGCTGTGGAAGGAACTGCACGCCGCCCGCAACATCCGTCCGGCCTTCTCGCACTGGGGGATGCTGGGCGGGGCCCTCTATAGCGGAATCGACAGCATGATCTTCCGCGGGCAGGCCCCGTGGACGCTGCGCCATCGCCATGCCGACAACGAGACGATGATCCCGGCAGAAAAGGCCCCAAAAATCAGCTACCCCAAGGCGGACGGGACACTGACCTTCAACCGGGCCGAGTCCGTCTTCCTCAGCAATCTGAGCCATGATGAGGACCAGCCCGTACACCTGAAAGTGCAGGACATGGCCACATGGAAAGAGGTCAACCTGACCCGCTTCGCCGCACCGGAGAGCCGCTACTGCCCGGCTGGTGTCTATGAGACCAGCGAAACGGACGAGCTGGTCATCAATGCCCAGAACTGTGTGCACTGCAAGAGCTGCGACATCAAAGACCCGGACCAGAACATCACCTGGTGCACGCCAGAGGGCAGCAGCGGGCCCAACTATCCTTCCGGGATGTGACTTTTGAGACAAAAGGGGATAGTCTGAAGACAGTTTCACTTTGAGCCGCGACAGCAACAAAGGATGACCATGAAGGTTCTTGTCCCCGTCAAAAGGGTTGTTGATTACAACATCAAGCCGCGTGTCGCGGCTGATGGTAGTGGTGTCGAAACGCAGGGCGTGAAAATGTCCATGAATCCGTTCGACGAAATTGCACTGGAGGAGGCCCTCCGCCTTCGTGAGAAAGGCCAGGCTGACGAGGTGGTTGCTGTTACCATCGGGGCACAGGTCGCTCAGGATGTTCTGCGCACGGCCATGGCCATGGGTGCCGACAGGGCCATCCTCATCCAGACCGATGCCGAAGTCGAACCCCGTGCCGTCTCCAGCCTTCTCAATGCCGTTGTGGAGAAAGAACAGCCGGGTCTTGTCTCCATGGGCAAACAGGCCATTGATGACGACATGAACGCCACAGGCCAGATGCTGGCCGCCCGTCTGGGCTGGCCGCAGGGGACCTTCGCCAGCAAGGTGGAAATTGCCGATGGCAGGGTCGAGGTCGCCCGTGAGGTCGATGGCGGAACGGAAACCGTCTCCCTGAGCCTGCCAGCCGTCATCACAGCGGACCTGCGCCTCAACGAGCCACGCTATGCTTCCCTGCCCAACATCATGAAGGCCCGCAAGAAACCGCTGGAAACGATCGAGGCCGGTTCCCTCGGCGTGGACCTGACGCCGCACCTGAAGATCGTCAGCGTGGCGGAGCCGCCGGAACGCAAGGCCGGTGTCATTGTGGAAACGGTGGAAGAGCTGGTCGAAAAGCTCAAGACGGAAGCGAAGGTGATCTGATGACCGCACTTGTTCTGATTGAAGCCGAAAACGGCAGGATCCGTCAGGGCTCCCGCTCCGCCGTTGCCGCTGCCTCCCGCTTTGGCGATGTCGATGCCCTGCTTCTGGGCAAGGCAGGAACAGAGGCCGCCAGCAAACTGCCGGGCATCCGCAAGGTCCTGCATGTCCCCGCACTGGACCATGCTCTGGCCGAACCTGCGGCTGCCCTGCTGGCCAGCCTGGCAGAGTCTTACAGCCATATCCTCTCCGCAGCGTCCTCCACTGGCAAAAACATCCTGCCCCGCCTCGCTGGTCTGCTGGACGCCCAGCCGATCTCCGACGTCGTGGCCATCAAGGATGATGCCACCTTTGTGCGGCCCATCTATGCGGGCAATGCACTGGCTACCGTGCAGTCCAGCGACAGCATCAAAATCATGACTGTCCGCTCCTCCAGCTTCGACCCCGTGGAAGAAGAAGGTGGCAGTGCCCCCATCGACGTGCTGGACGCTCCGGCAGATGACGGCAAAAGCAGCTTCGTAAAACTGGAGCAGAGCCAGTCTGACCGGCCGGAGCTGGAAGTGGCCCGTGTGGTCATCTCTGGCGGCAAGGGCCTCAAGGATGCCAGCAACTTCCATACCCTGCTGGAACCAGTGGCCGACAAGCTGGGCGCTGCCATCGGGGCCTCCCGTGCGGCTGTTGATTCCGGCTTTGCGCCCAATGAGATGCAGGTCGGACAGACCGGCAAGGTCGTGGCCCCCGAACTCTATATCGCCACCGGCCTCTCTGGGGCCATCCAGCATCTCGCCGGGATGAAGGACAGCCGTGTGATCGTTGCCATCAACATCGACCCTGAAGCACCGATCTTCAAAGTGGCCGATTATGGCATGATCGGGGATCTCTTCGAGCTTCTCCCCGCTCTGGAAAAAGCCCTCTGAGGCACCCGGCAGGCGAGGCAGACACGCCCCTTTGCCCGGTTCTTTGCAAAAACCCGCTCTTCCTTCTGGGAGGCGGGTTTTTTTGCGTGTCATGCCCATTTCTGTAAAGAAGGCTTCATTTTTCTATAAAAACAGTCCGTTTGCCCCTTGCGCCTTTCCCTGATGAAGGGTAGGAATAGCCCCACAAAGTCGGAGTGTAGCTCAGCCTGGTAGAGCACTGTGTTCGGGACGCAGGGGCCGGAGGTTCGAATCCTCTCACTCCGACCATTTCATCCCCTGACAATTCCATTTTCTTTCGTTGGCCAGGCAGGTTGTCTTTCCCGGCGTGGTCCCTTTGTCATGTTGGCGCTCCCCATAGTGTGATCGTATCATTAAAGTAAAGATTAACCTTTAGCATCCTTTCCAGCCCTGTCCCTCTCCCCATATCATGAAGGGGCAATGGACGCTCTCTCCATTATGAGCAATAAGAGGGCGTGCCTTTCATCATGATGGCCGAAACCGGACGCCACTCATCCATGACCAACAGGCCAGTCTCATTTTTCTGCAAGGATCAGATCATGACCCGCAAGATTTACTCTCTCATCGCTGCTGCCGTGCTGGCCGGTTCTGCTGCTCCAGCCATGGCCGAGCCGGGTGGTTGCCTGAAATATGGTGCCGCCGGGGCCGTAGCTGGCCATGTTGCCCATAAGCATGGCGTAATCGGTGCTGTAGGCGGCTGCGCCGTCGGCATGTATCAGCGCCACAAATACCGCAAGAGCATCGCCGAGAAAGCTGCCCTGTGGGAGAAGGAACATCCTGTCGACAGCAAGCAGAATGGTTCCGGCTGGTGGCAGAACAACCATTCTGCTGCTGCGACAAACCAGAAGGCCCAGTGGTACGATGCCGAACATCCGGAAAGTGACGCACAGCCTGCGGCTCACTGATGCCTGACCGTTCCTGTGTGAACAGAAAAACCCGGCCAGAAATGGCCGGGTTTTTTCATGCCTGAACGGAATGTTCCTTCACCCAGTCAGAACTGGAACCCTTTCATGGCCTGCCGGGAGAGGGTCTCCAGCAACGTGACAGCCTCTGGCGCATCATTCAGGCAGGGGATGAAAGCAAATTCCTCACCCCCCGCTTCCATGAATTCCTTACGCACCTCACGACCAATTTCATCCAGCGTTTCGATGCAGTCCGCCATGAAACCGGGCATGATGACGGCAATCTTCGTGATCCCCTGTTTCGGCAGGGCCGAGATGTAAGGGGCCGTATAAGGCTGCAACCATTCCATGGGGCCGAAGCGTGACTGGAAGGTCAGCGGAACCTCCTCCTCGCTCAGACCCAGAGCCGCCGCCAGAGCTTTCGTCGTGCGGACACATTCATCCCGGTAGGAGTCGCCCTTCTCCACGAACTCTTTCGGCAGGCCATGATAGGAGGCCACCAGACGCTGCGGCGTGAAAGACAGTCCCTCATAAACCCGGCGCACGGAAGCCACCAGGGCCTCAATGAACCGTGGATGATCCGGGAAGGAAGGAACCGTCAGCACGGAAGGCTGACGCCGCAGGCGCATCAGGGCACGGAACAGCTGGTCATTGGCCGTTGCGGTCGTCGTGGCGGAATATTGCGGATAGAGAGGAATGCTGACGATACGGTCACAACCCTGGTCCATCAGCTCCGCCACGGCCTGCTTCACAGAGGGCTGGCCATAGCGCATCCCCCAGGCCACCGGGATTCCATCCGGGGCCAGACGCTCGGCCAGCCCTTCCGCCTGCTTGCGGGTGAAGACACGCAGAGGGGAGGCATTCTCCTCCCTGTCCCAGATGCGGGCATAGTTGGCCCCACTGGCCGAGGGCCGACGGGCCAGCACCAGCGTGTTGAGGATCGGCTGCCAGATGAGGGGATGGGCCTCAATCACCCGCCTGTCTGAAAGAAACTCCCTCAGATAGCGGCGGACGGAGAAATACCCCGTATCATCCGGCGTGCCGAGATTGACGAGAAGAACACCAACCCGCCCCCCGGAGGGAACAGGCGTGCGAGGAGGCGTGTAAGTGAAATAAGACATAGCTCATCCACTATGGAGACAGCACCACCTTTTGGGAAGAGGATTTCACTTACACTCTTTTACAGGCATAACTTATGAAAAGATTCCACCAGAAAGGCAGAACCTTTTCCAGAAAGTAACGCCTTTTACGCCGGCTCTTCCGGGCGGGCAACCGGCTGCCAGAGCGGCGAGTTCTTGCCGATCAGATGCTGCTCATGCAGGCTTTCGGCAATCTGCACGGCATTGAGGGCTGCTCCCTTGCGGAGATTGTCCGACACGCACCAGAAGGCCAGACCATTCTCCACGGTCGGGTCGATGCGCAGGCGGGACACATAGGTGTCATCCTCACCCACACATTCGATCGGAGTGACGTAACCGCCATCTTCCCGCTCGTCCCGCAGCACGACGCCCGGAGCCTTCCGCAGGGCGGCACGGGCCTTCTCCAGATCGACCGGCTTCTCACACTCGATGCTGATGGCCTCGGAATGACCGATGAAGACCGGCACACGCACGCAGGTGGCCAGAACCTTGATGTCCGGGTCCAGAATCTTGCGGGTCTCGACCGCCATCTTCCATTCTTCCTTAGTGGAACCATCCTCCATGAAGCGGTCGATATGCGGGATCAGGTTGAAGGCGATCTGCTTGGTGAACTGGGCAATGGTCGGTGCGTCATTCACGAAGCTGCCCTTCGTCTGGCTGAACAGCTCATCCATGCCTGACTTCCCGGCTCCCGACACGGCCTGATAGGTGGACACCACCACACGCCTGATGCGGAACAGGTCATGCAGCGGCTTCAGGGCCACCATCATCTGGGCGGTGGAGCAGTTGGGGTTGGCGATGATGCCCTTGCGGGCCTTCTTCAGGGCAGCTGCATTGACCTCCGGCACCACGAGCGGCACGCCCGGCTCCATGCGGAAATGGGACGTGTTGTCCACGACCAGACATTTCGCTGCCGCAGCCTTGGGGGCATACTTTGCAGATACCGCCCCACCGGGAGAAAACAGGGCGATATCCCAGCCCGTGAAATCGAACGTCTCCAGATTCTGGACCTTCAGGACCTTCTTCTCACCAAAGGACACCTCACGCCCGGCAGACCGGGCGGAGGCCAGTGCCACGATGTCATCCACCGGGAACTGACGTTCCGCCAGTGTCTTCAGAATCTCACGCCCAACAGCCCCTGTCGCTCCAACGACGGCAACCCTGTAACCCATTCTCTCATTCTCCCTCGGGCAGGGCCCAACCCCGCCCCGTTTCATTCAGAAACCCATCCGGGCCTCATTATAAGAGCTGTCTCTACCCGAAAAAAGGCAACCGCTTGCAGAAGGCAGACACATGATGGCGCACCAGCTCATACCGGGCACGGCCATCCCGCGCCATGTAATTGAGCTGGACCGTGTGGCGTGCCCCCACATAGGGGCGGTGGCCGTGCCATGTGTCCGGCCCATTCGGAAAAATGACCAGCGTACCACCAACAGGCGGAATCTCGCTGGCATAATCCTCCACATCATCAGGCCCGTTGAGAAAACGCAGGCACCCCCCCTTGTGATCCCAATCCTTTTCCGGGTCATTGAGATAGAGCAGGATGGTCACACGCTTGGAGGCACTGTCCCTGTGTATGCGGCCATCCTTGGCCCGTGTCTGGCCCCGCATGGTCACCATGCTGGGCGCAGAACGGACATCCAGCCCGAATTTCTCAGAGACGATCTCTTTCAGCCGGGGCCCGGCAAAGTCTTCCATCATGGCCTTGAGCTCGGGATGGAGCTCCAGCGCCCCGATGGGGAAAGACCCGCCCGCCCGTATCTCCGGCAGCAGGGACACAGCCCGGGCCAGCGACGGCCCCGCAAGGAAATCCGGCACCACAATGTGCGGACATGGCACCCGGCTGACCACGGCCCGCCTGACAGCCTCGTAATTGATAGAAATCGTACTCATGGTGACAGTCACGCTACCGCCCTCCGGCAGGGCAGGCAAGCCGTCCCCGCCCCTCTGACGACAAGGTGAGGGAAGATTTTGCCTTCCCGGCACGATCGGTTAAAAATACCCTCCCAGCGAGGCAAGAAGGAAAGATGCCATCATGACGGGCTCACCGAACCACCAGAATGCGATCAATGGCGAAAACATCGCCTATCTCGGTGAGCTGTACACCCAGTGGCTGGAGGACCCGGCCTCCGTCCCTTCCGACTATGACACGCTGTTCGCCACCATGGGCGACCCTGCCAGACATGAGACAGGCCCGCACGCCACGGTCCCGGACGTCAGCCTGCGGGATGAACGGCTGAAGGAGGCCTTCCGCCTCTGCGGGCATCTCCAGGCAGAGCTGGACCCGCTGGGCCTGCGCCCTGCCCGCCAGATCGATGCCCTCACCCCCGACAGCCAGACCGACCCCACCCTGTTGGCCCGCCTGAAACGGACCTATTGCGGGCCGATCGGGGCGGAGTTCATGCATCTTCAGGACAGCCAGCAGCGGCAGTGGTGGATCGACCATCTGGAAGAAAAACCGGCCACCGCCCTGCCCCTCTCGCAGGAGCGCATCCTGAGCCTGCTCACCCGTGCCGAAGGCTTCGAGACCTTCTGCCAGCAGCGTTTCACCGGGATGCGCCGTTTCGGCCTTGAAGGCGGAGAAAGCCTCATCGTCGCCCTTCAGGCCCTGCTGAATGAGGCGGCACGGGACGGCGTGCGCTCCATCTCGCTCGGCATGCCCCATCGGGGGCGGCTGAATGTCATGGCCAACATCCTGCGCAAGCCTTATGCCGCCATCTTCAGCGAATTCGCAGGCAAGGCCTTCTACCCGGAAGGCATCCGGGTCTCCGGGGACGTGAAGTACCATCTGGGCACCACGACCACCATCCGGCAGGGCCGCCACGAGATCCGCATCTCCCTCCTCCCCAACCCGTCCCATCTGGAGGCGGTGGACCCTGTCGTGCTGGGCCGTGTCCGGGCCGACCAGGACAGGGACAGGGATGAGGACCGCCAGAAGCATCTGGGAATTCTCGTCCACGGGGACGCCGCCTTCGCCGGGCAGGGCGTGGTGTATGAAACACTCCAGCTGTCCCGGCTGGAAGGATACCGTACCGGCGGCACGGTGCATCTCATCATCAACAATCAGGTGGGCTTCACCACCAGCCCGGACTCGGCCCATTCCGGCATCTGGAACACCGACATCGCCAAGACCGTGCAGGCCCCCATCCTGCACGTGAATGGCGACAACCCCGAGGCCGTGGCCCGCTGTGCCGCCCTTGCCCATGAATGGCGGAAGACCTTTGCCAGCGACATCGTGATGGACATCATCAGCTACCGCCGCCACGGCCATAACGAGACGGACGACCCCGCCTTCACGCAGCCTGCGATGGTGCAGACCATCAGCCAGCACCCGACACTCCGCCGCCTCTATGCCGAGAAGGTTCTGGCCGAGACGGACATCCACCCTGCCGAGGTGGAGGCCCTGTGGGATGATGTGCAGGCCCAGCTCCATCAGGCCTTCGAGGATGCCGACACCTACCAGCCGGACCCGACCGACTGGCTGGATTACAGCCCGCAGGACCCCACCCGCCTGCTGGACACGCCCGAACGCATCCAGCCCATGACGGGCGTGCCCCTGCCCCGGCTCCAGCAGGTTGGGGAAGCGATGACAGCCATTCCGGCGGATTTCACCGTCCATCCCCGTCTGGCCCGGCAGCTTCGGGCGAAGCAGGCCACGCTGGCCGAGGGCGGCCCGGTGGACTGGGCCACGGCAGAGGCCCTTGCCTTTGGCACGCTGGCCCTTGATGGCCACGCCATACGCCTCTCCGGGCAGGATTGCGGCCGGGGAACCTTCAGCCAGCGCCATGCCGTGCTGACGGACCAGCATACGGGCCATCACTACACGCCGCTGGCCCATATCGCCCCCCGGCAGGCTCCCGTGAACGTGTGGAACTCCCCCCTCTCCGAATATGGCGTGATGGGGTTCGAGTATGGCTATTCTCTGGGCAACCCGGATGCGCTGGTGCTGTGGGAAGGCCAGTTTGGCGACTTTGCCAACGGGGCGCAGATCATCATCGACCAGTTCCTTGCAGCCGGAGAGACAAAATGGCTGCGGACATCCGGCCTGACCCTGCTCCTGCCCCACGGCTATGAGGGAGCCGGGCCGGAACATTCCTCCGCCCGCCCGGAGCGCTTCCTCCAGCTCTGTGCCGAGAACAACATGCGGGTCTGCATGCCCTCCAGCCCGGCGAGCTTCTTCCATCTGCTCCGGCGGCAGATCGCCCGCCGCTGCCGCAAGCCGCTGGTCGTGTTCAGCCCCAAGTCGCTCCTGCGGCACAAGCAGGCCGTCTCCCTGCTCAGCGAGATGGGACCGCAGACACGCTTTGCGCCCGTCATTGCCGATGCCACCTGCGCCGGTGGCGCACGGCGGGTCATCCTGTGCAGTGGCAAGGTCTATTACGACCTCCTCCAACAAAGGGAAGACGCCGGACTGAAACACTGCGCCATCATCCGGCTGGAGCAGCTCTATCCTTTCCCCCATCATGCCCTGGCCGAAGAGCTGGGTCATCACCCCCAGGCAGAAGACGTCATCTGGTGTCAGGAAGAGCCGGAAAATGGCGGGGCCTGGCAGTTCGTGGACCGGCGCATCGAAGCCTGCCTGCGGGAGATCGGCCATGCCTGCACCCGCCCGCATTATGCCGGGCGCAAGGCCTCCGCCTCACCCGCCACCGGGCTGCCCGGCATCCACCAGGCCGAGCAGGAAACGCTCATCCGGCAGGCCTTGGGGCTGGAGGCCGCCTCCCCATCCATCGACTGATCCTTCATTCAAGACGTAAAGACACACATCATGCCAGTAGACAAACCCATCACCAGCCAGCTCAATTCCCTTCGCACCGGACCGGATGAACGGGGGCATTTCGGAATCCACGGCGGGCGTTTCGTCGCCGAAACCCTCATGCCCCTGATGCTGGAACTGGAAAAAGCCTACAACCACGCCAAGACTGACCCGCAGTTTCAGGAAGAGCTGGATTATTACCTCCGCCACTATGTGGGCCGTCCCAGCCCGCTCTGGCACGCCAGACGGCTGAGCGAGACGCTCGGCGGAGCGCAGATCTACCTCAAGCGGGAAGAGCTGAACCACACGGGCTCCCACAAGCTGAACAACGTGATGGGCCAGATTCTTCTGGCCCGCCGCATGGGCAAGACCCGCATCGTGGCCGAGACCGGGGCCGGACAGCACGGCGTGGCCACGGCCACCGTCTGTGCCCTCTTCGGGCTGGACTGCGAAATCTACATGGGGGCCACCGATGTGGAGCGGCAGAAGCCCAATGTCTTCCGCATGCACCTGCTGGGAGCCAAGGTCCATCCCGTCACGGCGGGAGCCGGCACGCTGAAGGATGCCATGAACGAGGCCATGCGGGACTGGGTGGCCAATGTGGAGAACACCTACTTCCTTGTCGGCACGGTGGCAGGGCCACATCCCTACCCGGCCATGGTGCGGGACTTCCAGTCCGTCATCGGGACGGAAGCCCGTGAGCAGATACAGGAACAGACAGGCCGCCTGCCGGATGCCGTCATCGCCGCCATCGGGGGCGGGTCCAACGCCATGGGGATTTTTCACCCCTTCCTCGATGATGCCGATGTCCCGCTTTACGGCGTGGAGGCCGCCGGGCTGGGGCTGGACAGCGGCAAGACGGCAGCGTCCATCGCCCGTGGCAGGCCCGGCGTCCTGCATGGCAACCGCACCTACCTGCTACAGGACGAACACGGGCAGATCACGGAGGCCCACTCCATCAGTGCGGGGCTGGACTATCCCGGCATCGGGCCGGAACATTCATGGCTCAAGGATATTGGCCGGGTGAACTACGTCAGCGCCACGGACGATCAGGCCCTCGACGCCTTCCAGACCCTCACGAAGCTGGAGGGCATCATCCCGGCGCTGGAAAGTGCCCATGCCGTGGCCCATGCCATCGTCATGGCCCCGACCATGACCAGAGACCAGACCATCATCGTCAACCTGTCCGGCCGGGGTGACAAGGACGTACCCACCGTTGCGGCCCATCTGGGCGTGAAACTGTAAGGAGAGCCACCATGAGCCGCATCAAGACCTGTTTCGACCGCCTGAAAAAAGAGGGCCGTGGTGCCCTGCTGCCCTATCTGGAAGCCTTCGACCCGGACAGGGAGACATCCCTGGCCCTGCTGCGCCAGATGCCCGAGGCCGGGGCCGATCTCATCGAGGTCGGCGTGCCCTTCTCCGACCCCTCCGCCGATGGCCCGACCATCCAGCTAGCCGCACGGCGTGGCCTGAAGGCCGGGGCCACCCTGAAGGGAACGCTGGAGCTCATCCGGGACTTCCGCAAGGAGAATGACCATACGCCGATCATCCTGATGGGCTATTACAACCCGATCGACAGTTACGGTGTGGAGCGATTCTGCAAGGATGCCCGCTCCGCCGGTGTGGACGGGCTGATCGTTGTGGACCTGCCACCTGAGGAATCCGAGGAGCTGGCCCCCCACGCCAGAGCGGAAGGGCTGGACATGATCACCCTGACCGCCCCCACCACCCCGGATGACCGGCTGAAGACCATCCTCAGGAAGGCCAGCGGGTTCATCTATCATGTGAGCATCACGGGCATCACAGGCACACGCAGCGCCACGGAAGAGCAGCTGAAAGCCGCCATGACCCGCCTTCGGGCCGCCACGGACCTTCCCGTCGTGGCTGGTTTTGGCATCAGCACGCCGGAGCAGGCCCGCACGGCCTCCCGCATCAGCGACGGGGCCGTCGTGGCATCCGCCATCATCAAGGAGATGGCCGCCACCTATGATGAACACGGCCACGCCACGGCCAGAAGCATCCCCACGGCACTGGAGAAAATCCGTTCTCTGGCCAAGGCGGTGCGCAACTGAAACCGGACACGAAAAACCCCCAGCCGCAGGGCTGGGGGTTTCCCGATTGCATCTTTTTGCAGAACTGGCTCTGAAGGCTTACTTCTTCAGCCAGCGGCCAATGGCACACAGGCCAGCCAGAGCGGCCACAATGGCACCACTCCACAGCAGCGTCTGACCAACACACTGGCAACGGCTCTTGGGCTTCAGGTCCTTGCTGATGGACTGGAATGCCTCCTGGGCACGGCTGGCATATTCCTCAGCCTTGGCTTTCAGTTCATCGGGGTTGACGATTTCCTCAGCCTTGGACTTGAGCTCATCAACATTGATAGCGTCCGCCATGGATATTCCTCCCTGAATCCGCCACTGTACCGGAACAACCGGTCTGGCGGATCAAATCTTGCATTTGCGCCAGAAAATTACTGACTGCCGGTAAACATACCACTGATCATTTTACCATTCAGCAAATTTCTCTCATGGGAGCCTCGTCTTTTCTGCATATGTCTGTCTAACTCCCATGCAGAAAAACGTTTTTTCTTCACCCATGCCCAGCAAATGCTACTTTTGTTCCACATGCTACTGCACGATATACCAGCCTGACACCACCATACAGGGGAGCCCCATGCCTGCTTCACCATCATCCCAGACGCTTCCCATAGAAGGGATGAGCTGCGCCTCCTGCTCCGCACGGGTGGAGAAAGCCCTCCGGGCCGTTCCAGGCGTTGAACAGGCCAGCGTCAATCTGGCAACTGCCACGGCCCATGTCACAGGCACGGCCTCCCGCACGGCTCTCATCCAGGCTGTCGAACAGGCCGGGTATGATGTCCCGTCCCCTCCCATCACATTACGCATTGAAGGGATGAGCTGCGCTGCCTGTTCCACACGGGTGGAGAAGAGCCTTCAGGACGTCATCGGCGTCAGGATGGCCAGCGTCAATCTGGCAACCGCCACCGCACAGGTAACCGGGACAGCCACACATCAGGCGCTCATCAGCGCCATCCAGAAAATGGGATTCGCCGCCTCGCTGCTGGAGGGAGAGACAGGGCTGGAAAATGCCCTGACACAGAAACAACGCATGAAGCAGGCCATGAAAACCCAGTGGCGGGACCTGATGATGTCTGCCCTGCTGTGGCTGGCCATCCTGTTCATGACAATGGGACACGGGTTTGGTCTCATTCCACCTGCCATACAGCCCCTGCTGCAATGGGCACTGGCCAGTGTCGCCCTGCTGGGGCCGGGCCGGCGCTTCTACCAGGCCGGGATACCGGCCCTGCTGCACCGGGCACCAAACATGAACTCACTGGTCGCACTGGGGACCGGAGCCGCCTATCTGTACTCCAGCCTCGTGGTGTTCTGCCCCACCCTGATGCCAGCCGGTACACAGCATCTCTACTTTGACACCATCCTGGCCATCCTGACGCTCGTTCTTCTGGGACGCATGATGGAGGCCAGAGCAAAAGGCCGCACATCCGCAGCGCTGGAAAAACTGACCCATCTGCAACCGCAGCATGCCCATCTGCTGACTGAAGGAACATGCCGCATTGTCCCTGTCGCCCAGATACAGACGGGCGACAGGCTTCTTGTCCGCCCCGGCGAGCGGGTTCCACTGGATGGAATCGTACTGGAAGGGGAAAGCCATCTGGATGAATCCCTGCTGACAGGCGAGCCCATGCCAGCCCTCCGGCAGGTCGGCGATACCGTCATCGGCGGGACCATCAACCAGGAAGGAACACTGACGGTCCAGGCCACGGCCACTGGAGCCGACACCATGCTGGCCCGCATCATCAGCATGGTCGCACAGGCCCAGGGTGGCAAACTGCCCATCCAGTCCCTCGTGGACAAAGTGACCCTGTGGTTTGTCCCAGCCATCATTCTGCTGGCCGTGCTGACATTCCTCATCTGGCTGTTTCTGGGCCCTGCCCCGGCGCTGGGCCATGCTCTCGTCAATGCCATTGCCGTACTGATCGCCGCCTGTCCCTGTGCCATGGGCCTCGCCACGCCAACAGCCATCATGGTCGGTACGGGCAAAGCGGCGGAAATGGGCATCCTCTTCCGCAAGGGCGAAGCCCTCCAGACGCTGGAATCCACCACTCTGGTTGCCTTCGACAAGACCGGCACCCTGACGGCCGGCCAGCCCCGGATGACAGAATTCTACCTGCTGGACAAGAACACCTCCGACCATCCTGAGCAGGCCGAGAACACCCTGCTGGCTCTTGCCGCCTCGGTCGAAACGCAGTCCGACCACCCTGTCAGCCGGGCCATCGTCACAGCTGCGCAGGAACGGGACCTGCCTTCCGTAAAGACCCGTCATGCCCGCATCATGCCCGGACTGGGCATAGAAGCGCAGGATGAAGACGGGCAGAGCATCCATCTTGGCAGCCAGGCCTGCATGAGGGCTCTGGGCTTCCATAATGCAGAAGCCAACCGGCTTGCTGCAGAGCTGAGCCAGAAAGGCACGTCCCCCCTCTTCATGGCCCATGGGGGGCAGATCGTGGCCCTCATGGGCGTGGCGGACCCCATCCGCCCCTCCGCCATGAAAGCCGTTGCAGCCCTGCGGGCCCAGAATATACGGACAGCCATGATTACCGGGGACATCGAACCTACAGCCCGGCATATCGCCCGCTTGGCCGGAATCGAGGAAGTCATCGCCCAGGTCCTGCCGCATGAAAAAGGTGAGGCCATACGGACCCTTCAGAAGACACACGGTTCCGTGGCCTTCGTGGGCGATGGCATCAATGACGCCCCGGCATTGGCACAGGCTGACACCGGGCTTGCCATCAGCCATGGAACAGATATCGCCATAGAGGCCGCAGACCTCGTCCTGACGGGCGAGAGCCTGATGACCGTGCCCAATGCCCTTGCCCTGTCCCGGGCCACGATGACCATCATACGGCAGAATCTCTTCTGGGCTTTCGCCTACAACATCGTGCTGCTGCCGATTGCCGCAGGGGTGCTCTACCCGTTCACTGGCACGCTGCTGTCCCCCCCTTTCGCCGCAGGGGCCATGGCGCTCTCCAGCATCTTCGTGCTCTGCAACACGCTACGGCTGCGACGCCTTCGCACGGTCGTGGAAACCGAGACCAGCACGGAAGTCTGAGACCCTGGCCGGGGGCGGGGCCTTCATGCCCTGCCCCCGGCCTCTCCTCCTCACACACCAGCCAGAACGGCGGCCAGAGCCTCCACAACAGGCGGCAGGTTGTGCTCATTCAGCCCCGCCATGCAGACACGGCCACTGCGAAGAACATAGACACCATGCTCCTCCCGCAGACGGTCCACCTGAGCGGGTGACAGCTTCATCATGCTGAACATGCCACGCTGCTTCAGCAGGTACCGGAAATCCTGCCCCGGCAGACGGGCGGAAAGCTGCTCATGAAGCCTCTGGCGCATCACACGGATGCGGGCCCCCATGGCTGCCACTTCCTCCCGCCAGAGCTGCGCCAAGGCCTGATCTCCCAGAACGGCATCCACAAGCTGCGCCCCACGGACGGGCGGACTGGAATAGTTCCGCCGCACCGTGACCTTGAGCTGGCTCAGCACCCGCTCTGCCGCATCACCATCCCGACAGACGACCGACAGGGCCCCGATGCGGTCCCCGTACAGGGAAAATATCTTGGAGAACGAATTGCTGAGCAGGAACTCCAGCCCCGCATCCACCATGGCCCGCACGGCATACACGTCTGCCTCCAGCCCATGACCCAGCCCCTGATAGGCAAGGTCCAGAAACGGAATCAGCTTCCGGTCCTTCAGGACAGGGATCAGCTCATCCCACTGGTCAGCCGTCAGATCGGCCCCTGTCGGATTATGGCAGCAGGGATGAAGCAGGACGACATGATGTTCCGGAATCTGGCGGATGCAGGCCATCATGGCCTCAAAATTCACACCACCCGTTGCCGGGTCAAAATAGGGATAGGCCTGTGTCCTGAAACCGGCTCCGGCAAAAATGGAAATGTGATTTTCCCATGTCGGATCACTGACCCACAATTCGGCCTGCGGAAAATAGCGGTGCAGGAAATCTGCCCCGACCTTCAGTGCGCCAGACCCACCAAGACTCTGGACCGTGGCGATGCGGCCGGTCTGCACCGGCTCGCTGCCACAGCCAAACAGCAGGTGCTGGACAGCCTGCCTGTAGGAAGCCAGACCTTCCATCGGCAGGTAGAGGTCCGGCCTGTCCTGCTGGCTGGCCAGCCTTTCATGCGCCTTGCGGATGCAGGCCAGCTGCGGGACATGACCTGCCTCATCATAATACAGGCCAATGCTGAGATTGACCTTCTTCACCCGGTCATCCCGCTTGAAGTCCTCCACCAGCGACAGGATGGGATCCCCCGGAGACAGTTCAACAGACTGGAACATGGACTGCTTCATCCTTTTTTCGCACTGGTCTTCATGCTGGCATTACGCGGGCCCTGCGGGCCGTAATCATAATCCGCCACGACCATGCCAAATCTCTTCAGGGCATCCGGAGCATCCATCTCCGGCAGAAGGACCTCGATGAACACGGCACGGTCGGCCTGTTCTGCCTGTTTCAGGGCCTGCTCCAGATCGCTGACCGTTTCCACCACGAGGGACAGGGCCCTGTCCTCCCGGTCGAACGCCCGGGGCAGGTCAGCATAACACCAGTTGGCAATGTCGTTGTACCGGGAGCGTTCCCCCAGAATCAGACGCTCGATCGTATAGCCCCGGTTGTTGAGCAGGAAGATGATGGGCTTCTGGTCATGCCGCAGGATGGTGGAGAGCTCCTGCGCTGTCAGCTGGAAGGAGCCATCACCGATGAAGAGCAGGTGCCGCCGGTCCGGGCTGCCAAGCTGGGAGCCGAACAGGGCTGGCAGGGTATAGCCGATGGCCCCCCAGATGGGCTGGGAAATGTAATGGCTGTTCCGGGGGAAAGGCGTGCCCAGCAGGGCGGTGTTGCTCGTCCCCGCCTCACCGACCACGACATCCCCTTCCTTCAGGAAACGGGCCACACGGGGCCAGAGGGTCGCATGGGTCAGCCGGTCCGCCGCCTCACCGGGCAGGGACGCAGCAGAATCCGCCGGACGGGCAGGCAGCGTACGGGAAGACGGCGTCACTTGCGCCAGCAGGGCCTCCAACACGGCCCCGACAGGGGCAGCCGGAATGGACCGGCCTGCAAGGCTCACATCATGGGCCTGAAGATTGATGAACACCTCCGGGCGGATCTCATGCGTGAAGAAGCCCGTGTTGAGCTCCGTGAAACGCAGGCCGACCCCGATCACGCAGTCTGACTGGCTGACCAGCTCCCTGATGTCCGGGCGGCTGGCCCCACCCACATAGCCACCCAGATAGTAGGGGGCTGTCTCATCCAGCACGGCCTTGGCCGGAGCCGCCGCCACACAGGGGATTGCACAGCGTTCCGCCAGCACAGCAATCTGCCCGGCCACGCCGAAGCGGTCGGCATCGGAATCGAGAATCATCACCGGCGAGCGGGCCGCAGCCAGACGTGTGGCGATGTGCCCGGCCGCCAGGGCCACCTGTTCCGCATCACCCTGCGGAAGGGCAAAACGGAACGGCTCTTCGGGCACCTCGATGTTCAGATGGGTGATGTCGGATGGCAGCTGGAGATGGACAGGCCGCCGCTCCCGCCAGCAGGTCTGGAGGACACGGTCGATTTCTTCCACGGCATTTTCCGGCGTCAGGCGGGCCTGGGCGACCGTATATTCCGCCATGCACCGCCCGATGTTGCCATACCCGCCATCACCCAGCGTATGATGCAGCAGGGCACGCCCCTCGACCGCATGAAGCGGTGGAATCCCGGTGATGTGCACGAACGGAACACGCTCGGCATAGGCCCCGGCAATGCCACTGATGGCCCCGAGGTCACCCACGCCAAAGGTCGTCACCAGGCCGCACAGGCCGGAGGTGCGGGCATAGCCATCGGCGGCATAGGCGGCATTCAGCTCGTTGCAGTTTCCCACGAAGGTCAGGGACGCATCAGCCTCCACCTGCTCCAGAAAAGAAAGGTTGAAATCCCCCGGAACACCGAAAAGATGGCTGATTCCTGCCTCGACGAGGCGGCGGGCCAGATAGGCCCCGATCTGCATGCGCATGAACAAATTCCTAAAACCTGTGAAGAGGGCGTACTCCCGTACAGGCAGAATACCCGCCTCGCACGAAACCCCGTTCGGCCCTCGATCATACTGCAATATATATGCAATCTGTGTGCAAATATGATCTATCATGCCCCCTTCTCCGCACGGATCACGCATGAAAGCGCACATCATGGACCATCTTGACTGGAAGCTCCTGTCCGCCCTGCACCGCAACGGGCGTCTGACCAACCGGGAGCTGGGCGAGGCCATCGGCCTCTCACCGTCCCAGTGTTCCCGCCGCCGACTCCTGCTGGAGAAGGCCGGTGTCATCCGGGGGTACAGTGTCACGCTGGACCAGCAGGCCATGGGGCTGGGCGTGATGGCCTTCGTCCAGGTCATCATGAAGGGCCATGCTGCCGGGGCCTTCGAACGCTTCCAGGCCCTCATAAACAGTACCTCCATGATCCAGGAAGCCCATGCCGTCAGCGGTGATGCCGATTACATCCTCAAGGTCGTGACGAAAGACCTGCCGAGCCTCTCCACTTTCGTTACAGACCAGTTGCTGGCGCATGACACGATCGGCCACGTGAAATCCTACATCGCCCTCCGCCCCCTGAAGACAGACAGCCCTCTACCGCCATTCCAGCCCTGAAAACCCTCCCGCTGGGCAGGAAGTCACACAGCCGGTGAAGAGAAAGCTGGCATCTTCAGGCAAGCCCGGATAAAGTCGCCCGACCATGAAGCCCCCCTTCCGGCCAGTGCCATGGTGCCCCCGTACCGGGATGCACCACTCCGATGGCCCTCCGGCAGGCCCGGGTCCACCTGATGATGCACCACTGCTGGAGAGTGAACAGAACACCATGAGCTGGCTGACCGAACATGTCCGTCCCAAACTGCGGAGCCTGTTACAGAGGGATGTGCCAGACAATCTCTGGACCAACTGTGAATCCTGCTCGCAGATGATGCTCACCAAGGAGCTGGTCCGCAAGAAGAAGGTCTGCCCCCATTGCGGACACCATATGCGTGCCACAGCCCATGAGCGGATGAAATGGACCTTCGATGATGGCCAGTATACCACCATCGACCTGCCCGCCGTCCCGGCCGACCCGCTGCATTTCCGGGACTCCAAACGCTATACGGACCGCCTGAAAACTGCCCGCTCCAAGGCGGGTCTTGATGATTCCCTGCTTGTCGCCCATGGCAGGATCGACGGGCGGGAAGCCGTCGTGGCCGTCATGGCCTTCGAGTTCATGGCAGGGACGATGGGCAGCGCCCTTGGGGAGGCTTTCCTGACAGCCTGCCGGGAGGCCATCCAGCGCAAGGCACCGCTCATCATCTTCACGGCCTCCGGTGGGGCCCGGATGCAGGAGGGGGTTGTCAGCCTGATGCAGATGCCCCGCACCACCATCGGCGTGGAAATGCTGCGTGAGGCCGGGCTGCCCTATCTGGTAGTCCTCACCAACCCGACGACGGGTGGCGTGTCCGCCTCCTTCGCCATGCTGGGCGACATCCACATCGCTGAACCCAATGCCCTGATCGCCTTCGCCGGCCCCCGTGTCATCCGTGACACGGTGCGTGAGGAACTGCCGGAAGGCTTCCAGCGTTCCGAATATCTGAAAGACCACGGCATGGTGGACATCATTGCCAGCCGTGCCGAACTCCCCGCCCTTCTGGGGCGTCTGATCGGGATGCTGTCCCCCGCCGCCAACGGGGACGCCAAGGCTGCCCGGGCTTCCTGAACGTGTCCCTGCCCTGCTGCCCTGCGGCTGACAGCAGGGCGGGACGATGCCTCTCTCCTGCCGTCCCCCCCTGAGACAACCGGATTACGCAATCATGGCAACAGGCCAGCAGACCAGCACCCCGCAAAGTGAATTCCACGGGCGGACCGGGGCGGTAGTACGCCGCCTCCAGGAACTGCACCCCAAGCTGATCGACCTCTCTCTGGACCGGCTGGAAGTCCTGCTCGCCCGCCTCGGCCATCCTGAACGGTCCCTGCCACCGACCATCCATGTTGCCGGGACCAACGGCAAAGGCAGCACCTGTGCCAATCTGCGAGCCATTGGAGAAGCTGCGGGACTGAAGGTCCATGTCATGACCAGCCCGCACCTGCTGGACGTGACGGAGCGCTTCCGTCTGGCCGGACAGCTTGTCAGTGAAGATCAGCTCGTGGCCACGCTGGAAGAAATTGAACAGGTCAATGATGGAGCCCCCATCACCGTCTTCGAGGTACTGACAGCCGCCGGGTTCCTCCTCTTTTCCCGTGTTCCGGCTGACCTTCTGGTTCTGGAGGTCGGGCTTGGTGGCCGGTTTGATGCCACGAACGTGATCCCCACGGCCCGGGCCTGCATCATTACCTCCATCAGCCTGGACCATCAGGCCTTTCTGGGCGATGATCTGGCAGGCATTGCCCGGGAAAAGGCCGGAATCATCAAGCGGGGCGTGCCGGTCTTCGTGGCTCCACAGCCGGATGATGTCATGGCAGCCATCGCAGAGATTGCCAGAACCCACGAAGCCCCACTTTACCGGCTGGGCCATGAATTCACCATCACGCCGCGACAGGACGGCCTGCTCTATCAGGACGAGGCCGGAAAGCTGACACTGCCTGCTCCAGCCCTGCATGGTCCCCATCAGGCACAGAATTCGGCCCTGGCCGTGGCAGCCCTCCGCCATGCCGGCCTGAACCTGCCAGACACGGCCTTTGCCGGCATTGCCAGCACATGCTGGCCTGCCCGCCTCCAGACGCTGCATGGCACCCTTACCCATGACATGCCCCCAGGCTGGGAACTGCTGCTGGATGGTGGCCACAACCCCGGGGCCGGTACCGTTCTGGCCGATGTTCTCAAAACATGGCAGGACCGGCCCCTGCATCTCATCGTCGGGCTGAAGGACAGCAAGGACGTGCAGGGGTTCCTGCGCCCCCTGATCCCCCATGTCACCTCCATACAGGCCGTGGCGGAAGACGGACAGCACCTGGCCATGCCTGTCCAGACCATTCTGGAAGCCGCAGCGGCGGCAGGCGGCACAGCCCTGCCCGGGCCGGACATACGCACCGCCCTGAAACGCCTGCGTGACAGCGCCAGCCCCACGGACAGACCAGCCCGAGTCCTGATCTGCGGCAGCCTCTATCTGGCAGGCTGCGCCCTGGCGCTGGATGGCGCCTCCCCACACTGAAAGGGGATCACACTTTCCCCTTTCCCCTTCCCCGTCCGCACCCTGCCACTGTGTGGACACACCCCAATGACAGAGCGAAACGGACCAGCATGAGCGACCAGTCCCCTGCCCCCCAGCCCAGCCCCGCAGCGGAACCCGGCGGAAGCCTCCATGAAATGCTCCAGCGTGTTCCACCTGCCAACCTGCCAGCGGAGCAGGCCCTTCTGGGGGCCATCCTGACCAACAACAAGGCTTATGAGAGCGTCTCGGACTTCCTGCACCCCTCCCATTTTGCCGATGCCGTCAATGCCCACATCTATGAGATGATCACGCAACGCATCGAGCGTAATGGCGGCAAGGGAGGCGTCGACATCATCACGATGCGGGGCGACTTCGAGGCCAGCCCCATTCTGGCTGCAGCCGGAGGGGCCGACTATGTGGCCAAACTGCTCAATGCCATGGTGGGCATCGTCAATGCCCGTGATTATGGCAAGGTCATCCATGACTGCTGGGTCCGCCGCCAGCTGATCGGCATCGGCACGGACATCGTCAATAACGCTCACGGTGCCCGACCTGATCTGGACGGGCAGGAACAGATTTCCGCTTCGGAAGAAGCCCTCTTCAACCTGGCAACGGACAAGGGACAGGAAGGCGGCTTTCTCGTATTTTCCCAGGCCCTGAAGAAGGCTCTCGACATTGCCGACCAGGCCTACCAGCATACGGGCGACATTGTCGGGCTGACCTCTGGCCTGCGGGATTTCGACAAGAAAACCGGTGGCCTGCACCCGTCCGACCTGCTGATCCTCGCTGGCCGTCCTGCCATGGGCAAGACCGCCCTTGCTACGAAAATCGCCTTCTCCGCAGCGCAGTCCCTCTTGCGGGAGGCAGAAGAAAAAGGTGAGCCACCCCGTGGCAGTGTGGCCATTTTCTCACTGGAAATGTCCTCCGAGCAGCTGGCCGCCCGTATCCTCTCCGAACAGGCCGAGGTCTCAGGCGAGCGCATCCGCCGTGGCGACGTGGGGCCGAAGGAGTTCGACCGGTTCGTCCGTGTTGCCACGGAGCTGCAACGCCTGCCCCTGCATATTGACGACACACCAGCCATCTCCCTCTCCGCCATGCGGACACGCTGCCGCCGGCTGGCCCGCACACATGGGCTGAACCTCGTGGTGGTGGACTATCTCCAGCTCATGCGCCCGGCCATTGGCACAAGACCGGACAGTCGCGTGCTGGAAATCTCGATGATCACGCAGGGCCTCAAAGCCATCGCCAAAGAGCTGGAAGTGCCCGTCATTGCGCTCTCCCAGCTCTCCCGTCAGGTCGAATCCCGTGACGACAAGCGCCCGATGCTCTCCGACCTGCGTGAATCCGGCTCCATCGAGCAGGATGCCGATGCTGTCATGTTCGTCTATCGTGACGAATATTACCTGCAACAGCGCAAACCCAAGGAAGCCTCCTTCCCCAGTCCGGACAAATACCAGATCGCCCTGGAAGAATGGCAGCGGAAGATGTCGCTCGTCCACAACAAGGCCGAGCTGATTCTGGAGAAGCAGCGCCACGGGCCGACCGGCACTGTCCATCTCTACTTTGAAGGTGAATTCACCCGCTTTGGAGACCTGGATACCTTCCACGAGTAATCCCGGTCACCGGGGCCTGTCACGAGGCCCCGCTTCCCCTCACTCGTGGGGCTTGTCCTCAAGCGGCGGGGTGATGACGGCGGCAGGAGTGGCGGCAATGACCTCCGGTGTAGGCTTGCGCCGCCACCACCAGCCACGATGCAGCATCTTCTCGAAACGGATCTTCTGCCGCAGCCAGTTCAACATTCCGGACAGGGTGACGACGGCAATGCCTATACCATCCCACATGTCCACGGGCTGGTTGAAAATGAAGTAGCTGAAAGCCACGATCCAGGCCATCTGGCTGTATTGCGGCAGGGCCACACGATTGGCCGGGGCAATGGAGGCGGCCAGCATGAGCAGCAGCTGCCCGGCTGCGGCCAGAAACCCGTAGCCAAACAGCAGCAGCCATTCATTCACCCCATGTGGCACGACAAAATGCTGCACCATCAGGATGCCATCTCCCACCAGCGGCCCGCACAGGCTGGAGCCGTACAGCGTCAGGCGGGATGTTTCCTTGCCCGCAAAACGGTAGGCAATCACGCTGACAGCCGAAGCCATGGCCACCACAATGGCACAGAGATGCCCGAACTGAAGCGCCTTCACACCGGGGCGCAGCACGATCATCACACCTGCAAAACCCAGCAGGACAGACAGCCACGCCCATCCCGTCACCTGTTCCTTGAGGAACAGCACGGAGACGATGGTGACGAAAAACGGCATCAGGAACATCAGGGAGAGGGCTTCTGGCATGGGCAGAAGCATGAAGGCCTCCACACTGCCTGCCGTGGCCACGAAGACCGCCGCCGCCCGCACGAGCCAGAGCCACGGATGACTGGACAACACCAGCGCCCGATAAGACTCATTCGGGCGCTTCAGCAGCGGAACGATCAACAGGCCGAACACACCGCCGAAAAACGCTACCTCGAACGGGTCCAGCCGCCCGGCCAACCCCTTGGAACAGGCATCACTGATGGAAAAAAACGCATACCCCAGAAAGGCCAGTACGATGCCCGATGTAAAAAGTATCTTCCTCATGCAATCCCTGTCCCTGACACTCCGGCCGCTATGGCGTCATGCCAAGGGTAAGGGCTAACCCACCAAAAAGAAACCACCCAACCATATCTCTACAGGATGGCAGCCCTGTGATGATGTTCCATCGTCACAGGGACAAGGCAACGCCCCCCATCACGCTGCGCCGCAGACCATATTGCGGGGCACCAACACCGACCCCACTGCCATCACGCAACATGTATTGCCGGTCGAACAGGTTGATGACATCCAGCCGCAGCTGCATGGTGTGTCCGCCCAGCCAGGGCATATGCCGTAAAGCCTGCACCAGCCCCAGATTGAAGGTGACATATTGCGGCACATGCGCCCCATTGGGGATGGTACCTTCGGCTGTTTCCCTGTCCTTCCGCAGGCCGCTGCCATAAATCATGGTGCCCGAAAACTGGAGGGGATGATTCGTCCCGTGGAAAAAAGCATAGGAGCCACCGGCAGAGGCCGTGATCAGCTGGTCATGATCCAGATGGACCCAGTGATTCCTCATGTAGTGGAGGTCGTCACTGTCAAAATTCCACTGGGCTGACGTAATCTCCTTGCCCGTGGCCCGTGACACCGCCAGATTGCCGTAGAGGGTCAGGGGGCCTGTGCTGTAATCAGTCGTCAGCTCCACACCACGGACACGGCCCCGGTGATAATTGAACGCTGTCAGAATGACAGGGGCGCCGAACTGCCCTTCATCAATCAGGTTTTTCGCCTGCTTCCAGTACGCATCCAGCCCGACATGCCAATGGCGTGTCAGCTGCTGCATGAAGCCGACATCATAATAATTGTCCCGCTCCGCCTTCACACGATCATTCTGATAGTTGGCCGGTGCGGCGGATGTCCCCTCAAAACGGTCCAGAGATGTCGTGCCAATCGTCTCGAAAGGCGGAGGTGTCAGATAACGTGCATATCCCACATGGAACCGCCCGCCATGCCATGGTGTCCAGACCAGCGACACACGGGGGCTGAGCTGGTGGGCATGAACATATTCCTCCACACCATCAAACCGTACCCCTCCATTGAAGACAAGAGACCGTGCAAGGTGCCATTCATCCTGGAGATAGACCCCGTACAAAGCACCCGTCTTGCCCGATGAATCATGCACTTTCACGGTCTGGGGGCTGACAGTCCCTTCTTCATCAACTGGGTAGACCAGTGAGCTGCTCTTGCTCACAGCACGCTCGCCATAAGCCTGCACACCTCCCCGCACGGTATGCGTGCGATTGACGTGCCATGTCACATCACTCTGCACACCGCTGGAAAACACCGACCGGGCTGCCTGCTGGGCAAGACCGTTATAGACAAGGTCCCCCACCCAGTCGGGTGAGTAGCGCATGGAACTGTACCGCAGGATGGCGGATGTCTGTGCACTGACCTTCTCATGGTCTTCCTGCCAGGAGAGGATGGCGAAATCCGTGATCTGCTGCTGGTGTTCATCCAGATGGCTGCTGTCTGGCGCATCCTCCTGCACAGGCCGATTGTCCGCCTTGAAAAGCGGCGTGGCAAACTGGTGCTGCTGGCCGGGATTGTTGGGCAGCTGGTACCAGGCATTGGAAAGCCCCGCCGTCAGGCTGAAGCGTGTCTCTGGCCGCAGAGTATACCGCAGATGCCCCAGAACATGATACTGGTTGGAGAGGTCGTGAATGGCATTGTAACTGGGGGTCGTGTTCTCGATCCCCACCCGATTGTGAACGGCATCTGCCGTGATGAAGCCATCCCACTGCCCCCAATGCCCGCCATACTGGATGGCAGGCTGCACATAGTCCCGCACGCCACCATAACCGGAGAGGGTTCCGCCTTCATCCGACACGCCGTTCTTCGTCTGGATGTCGATCACACCGGCCTGCCGGAAGCCGTACTCCGCTGGCAGGACACCGGTCGTCAGGCTCATGGAATGGGCAAAGCGGGTCATCAGAGCCTGCCCGAAAACACTCACACCTTCCGGCAGGGCCACACCATCCAGCCGAAACTGGACATCATTATGATCTCCCCGGATGTGAATCTGCCCGTAACTGTCCTGCGCCACGCCGGGAGCCTGCAACAGGATGCTGTTCAGCGGGGCATTGTCGGCACCGGGATTGGCCTCGATGGCCTTGCGGGAAAAATTCGTCTGCGTGGCCCCGATGGCAGGCTGAAGAGCCGCACGGGCCTGATCCAGCCGCCGGGCCGTGACGTGAATATGCTCCTCCCTGCTGTCCGCCTTACGGACAGACCCATCCCCCCCATTCTGGGGCTGGTCTCCCGTGGATGTGACTGACGGCTTCCCGCCCGTCTCCACATCACCAGCCTGGGCTGCCTGAGACAGCGTGCCAGACGCCACCAGGGCCAACACCGCATAAATGGCTCCACCCCGTCCCATCATCACCATGATGTTCTCCAGTCCTCGTCATGCTGGTCTGATTGTTCATCGCAAGTTATGTTATAACATAACATATGTGAAGCCATTCTTTTCCGGTGCCCATAAAAAAGGCCGGGACATGTCCCGGCCTTTCCTCAGATCATCTTCACGCCAATCAGCAACAACAGAGTTCCCAGAATGAGCCGCTGCCAGCGTTCCGGGCATCGCCCGGCGCAATGGGTACCAAGCCAGATGCCCGGTAAGGAGCCACTCAGCAGGAGCAGCAGGGTCGGCACCATGACGTCCCCTTCCACCCAGTGGCCTGCACCGGCAATCAGTGTCAGGGGGATGGCATGGGCAATGTCGATGGCCACGAGTTCACGCAGGGGCAGGGTCGGATACAGCATCACCAGCACGGCCATGCCGATGGCCCCGGCCCCGACGGAGGACAGGCTGACCATGCAGCCCAGCACGAAACCCAGCACGACCGTCAGAACCCGTGACTGTACCGGTCCCCCCAGCTGATGCCGCAGCACCCACGCTTTAAGCGTCGGACGGAACAGGATGGCCGGGGCCGTCACCAGCAGGCAGATGCCCAGCGACAGGCGGATGACATGCGCCATCTCCTGCGGCGACCCCAGATGCCGCAGCCAGAGCAGAGCCACCGCCACACCGGGGAGGCTGCCTGCCATCATCCACAGCACGATGGACCAGCGTACCGGCCCGCACCGCCTGTGCAGGACTGTCCCGAACAGTTTCGTCACGGCGGCATAGACGAGGTCCGTCCCCACGGCCGCCTTGGGGTGGATCCCACACAGCAGGATGAGCAGCGGCGTCATCAGCGATCCGCCACCCACGCCTGTCATGCCGACCAGAAACCCGACCAATGCGCCGGAGATGACATAAGCCAGATGCCCCATCACCTTATCCTTCTCCCAGAACGGAAAGAGCCTTTTTCAGACAAAGCCTCCCCCACCGGCATTTTCCTGCTGGAAAAACCGGGTTCCTGTTCCATGTTCTTTCAGAAACCGGGGCCCGCCAGGCCTCACCTCATGGAGGAAGGCCCGGCAGAACCATCTGTCAGCGCACGACCTTATGAACGGCGTCCGTCAGGTGCCGTACGCTCCGGGCCACGTCACCATCACCGGGGACGACAACATCCGGCTTTTCCGGTGCTTCATAAGCCGAAGACACACCCGTAAACTCGGCAATCCGGCCTTCTTCCGCCTGAGCATACAGGCCCTTCGGGTCACGGCGGCGGCACAGTTCGGGGGCCGTATCCACAAAGACCTCGTGCCAGTCTTCCCCGATGATCGCCTTGGCCATCGCCCGGTCCCGGATGAGCGGAGAGACCAGAGCCACCAGCACGATCTGTCCGGCATCCGCCAGAATACGGGCCACATGGGCCACACGGCGGATATTCTCCCGCCGGTCTTCCGGCGAGAAGCCAAGATCGCTGCACAGGCCGGAGCGAACCGTATCGCCATCCAGCACGGTGACATGCAGCCCCTCACGGCTGAGGGCCTCCTCGGCATGGCGGGCGATGGTGCTCTTTCCGGCACCGGGCAGACCGGTCATCCAGAACACGGCCCGACCATGCCCCCGCAGACCAGCCCGGACGGCATCACTCACGCCGCTGGCTGTCGGATGGATGGCCTTGGCTCCCTCCGGCAGGGCCGCCGGACCGATCAGCGGGGCACCGCCAACGATCTTCTGATGGCGGTCCACCAGAACACCACGCCCGTCCGGCATTCCCGGCGCAAAGGGATCGAAGAGGATGTTGCGGGCCACGGCGAGGGTGATCTCGGCAAAGCCGTCCGGTGGCACCTCATCCGCCGGACTCAGGCTGAGATCATCAAGGTCCACCACGGCATCAATGGAAGCCACGGTGACATCATGTTCTGCCGTGGCCAGACGCAGCCGGAAACTCTCCCCCACACGCAGCGGCTCACCACGCAGCCAGAACAGCCGTGTCCTGAGACGGGCGGCCTTCAGCGGGGCTGCGGCTTCATCACCGGCAGGAAACAGCAGGTCCCCACGATCCGGCACCAGATCAGGCTCCAGCCGCAGGGCGATGGATTCACCAGCTCCGGCCACAGGATGATGCGGAGCATGCCAGCGGCAGACCTCGGCCACGGTGGCCTCCTGCCCCTGCCCGCCAATTTCCAGCCGGTCTCCTTCCCGCACCGTGCCACGCTCGATGCGTCCCGCCACATAGCGGATGCCCTCGAAACGATACACGTCCTGCACCGGCATACGGAATGGCAGGGCATGACGGGATGCCGGAGGCTGGATGAGAGACAGGGCCTCCAGCAAGGTCGGCCCCCTGTACCAGTCGGCCTTTTCAGAACGTGTGGCGATATTGTCGCCATCCCGTGCCGAGGCCGGAATGACCTGGTTGACGTTGATCTCCAGCCGCCCCAGCAGCTGACGGATGTCACCTTCCACCTGCTTCAGTCTGGCTTCATCAAACCCGATGCTGTCGGCCTTGTTCAGCAGGACGATCACATGATTGATGCCGATGAGCCGCAGCAGCATGGCGTGGCGGCGTGTCTGCTCCCGCACACCCTCGGCGGCATCCACCACCAGCACGGCGGCCTCGGCATCGGCAGCACCGGTAATCATGTTGCGCAGGAACTGCCGATGGCCCGGCGCATCCACGATGACGAAATCCCGGCCATCCAGCTGGAACGGAATGCGGGTGGAATCCACCGTCACACCCTGATCCCGCTCGATCTGGAGGGAATCGAGCAGGAAGCTCCACTCCACGGCCAGACCACGCTTCCGGCTGCTTTCCACGATCTGGACGAGGCGGCCATCCGGCAGGCTATCCGTATCATACAGAAGGCGGCCAATCAGGGTGGATTTGCCGTGATCCACATGGCCCACGATCACGATCGGCGTGCTGACACCGTGACGGACCTGCGATGATGGTGAATGAGTCTGTGTCATCGAAAAAGTCCCCTCACAGATAACCGGCAACACGGAGACGCTCGAAGGCATCTTCCGATTCATGATCCATGGCACGGCCCGCACGCTCGGAGGTACGGCTTGTCTCCAGCTCGGCAATCACTTCCGCCACGGTGGAGGCATTGCTCTCGATCGGGCTGGTGATGTCCTGATCGCCCAATGAGCGATAACGCTTGCCATCCTTTGCAAAATAGAGGTCCACGAGCGGAATCTTCTCACGCTCGATGTACCGCCAGATGTCCAGCTCCCGCCACGCCAGCAGCGGATGGACACGGACATGCATCCCCTCCTCGTAAGGCGTGGCGTACTGGTCCCAGAATTCCGGTGGCTGGTTGCGGACATCCCACTGGTGACCGGCACCACGGGGACTGAAGACACGCTCCTTGGCACGGGTGGCCTGCTCATCACGCCGGATGCCCGCAACAACACCCCGGAATTTGTGCTGGTCGATCAGGTTTGCCAGACCAGCCGTCTTGCGGGCCGCAGACCGGGCCGCCGGTGGCAGGGAGGGGTCCATATCCTCGACCGGGGGACACTCCCCGAGAACAAGGTCCAGATTCCACTTTTTGACGTACTCATCCCGGAAGGCATACATCTCCGGGAATTTCTTGCCCGTATCCACATGCATGACAGGAAAAGGCACATGCCCCATGAAGGCCTTGCGGGCCAGCCAGACCATCACGTTGCTGTCCTTGCCCAGTGACCAGAGCAGGGCCAGGGGCTTCAGCTTGCGGTAGGCCTCCCGCAGGATGAAGATGCTCTGGGCCTCAAGCTGGTCCAGACCATCCATGATATGTGCGTCTTCCAGAGCCATGACTGCTCCCTTTCCTTCCTGATGGGCCATGCGGCCCGGTCTTATCGTGCGGGCCGCTCTGCAATCAGGGCAGCGGCTGAGATTTCTTCCACATTGGCGTCGGGCGGTGTGGAAACGGGCCGATGCAGGCCACATTCCGTCTTGGCCAGTCCGGCCCAACGTCCGGCACGGCTGTCCTCTCCCGCTCCCACGGGCCTCGTACAGGGTTCACAGCCGATGGAGCGGTAACCCTGCGCCACCAGCGGATGCGGCGGGAGGGCTTTCTCCTCCATGAAACGGGCGATCTGCGCCTCGCTCCAGCCAGCCAGAGGATTCAGCTTCACACTGCCATCCTCCTGCCGTTCCGCCACAGGCAGGGCCGCCCGGGTGGCCGCCTGCATCCGCTTGCGGCCTGTCACCCAGATGTCGAACTCCGGCAGAACCACCTCCAGCGGTTCCACCTTCCGCAGGGCGCAGCAGGCATCGGGGTCGAAAGCCACAAGCTGACCCTCCGGGTCCCGATACTCCACCTCGGCACGGGCAGGGCGCAGGGTGCGGACATCCTCCAGCCCCAGATGACGGGTCAGCTCATCCCGATAGGCCAGCGTTTCCGGGAAATGCCGCTCCGTATCGAGAAAAAAGACAGGCACGGCTCTGTCCTGTGCCGCCACCTGCGCCAGCAGCACGGCAGACTCGGCACCGAAGGAAGAAATCACCGCCACACGGCCCGGAAAACGGGCCAGAACGGAGGACAGCACACGGCCCGTTTCCTCCTCCGAGGCAGCCACGTCTTCCTGCCGGGGCAGGGCCTGGAACTCATCGTCCGATATTGCCATGTGATCTGCTCCCTTCGGAAAATACGATAAGAAAGAAACTAATTACATATTTAACGGGCTTCAATGATGATTTTTGATAAATCATCAATTTTTCAGGATATAAGAATGTCATTATGAGCTTTCCAAAGAATCAGGAAGCCTGACCTCCGGCAGGAAACGGCGGAAAATCGCCTCTGAGACCGCCATTCTTTTTCACAATACAAAATCGTATTTATCAGAAGACTCAGAAACGCAGCGTGAGGGTCGAGAGCATGTAGGTCCCGTTCTTCCCCCCGGCCTGCCTCATGCGATGTGTCAGCAGAATCGCTCCCCCATCAATCTGCCAGTTGACGTGCTGCTGAAGCTGGAACTGCACCTGCCCCTGCGGCTGCAACCCCACGGCCCGCCCGGCCTGCCGCAGCTTCGGCCCTGAAAGGAAAGAAAAGGGCGATGATGAATTATACAGCCCGTCATTCATGCTCTCCCTCCAGAGGTAAGGCACCCGGATACGGATGTTCATGAAAGGCCGGGGTGCGATGCTGGCCAGCGGGCCGGCACTCACGATGTTGGCCCTCGCAATGGTGCGTGTCAGGTCGAACGTTCCATTACGGGGTGAGAACGGGGCCGAGAACGTGCCCACGGTTCCCTCTTTCCGGCGATTGTCTCCTCCGCTGTAAGCCTCCGCCTGCACGCCCAGAAAGGGATGCAGAAAGGATGAGGAATGACGCCAGCCCAGCACGCCCCGCACGGCCCAGGCACTCACGGGACGGCTGGCAATGGATGACGTGCCGGGATGGAACCGTCCCCCCTGATACACGCCCCCCAGCTCATACTCGAAGGACGGTGCCGAACCATACCAGCGGAAGCCACCATTCTGTCGTGTCTGCGTTCCCGCCTCCGACCCTTTGTAACGGGCCACGGCTGCCGTTTTCCCCTCATCACGGAAACCCATCCAGAAGAGGTCCAGAAAGGAATGGACCTGCTCCCCCCCAATGGAAAAGGGCCGCAGGGCGATCCCGACATTCCCCCCATAAAGGCGGGTGCCATCATCAAACCCGCCCCCCATGATGGTATCCCTCGTCACCTGTGTAGCGACAAAATTGTACAGGTCCAGCCTGATCCGGTTCCACAGCGCATAGCCACGGACACCATTCCATGAAAGCGGGACGTTGGGAGTTTCCCGCATGTAGACGAGCCATGAAGGAGCATCGAGAAACTGCTGCCGCCCGACCATCACGCCGGCCTTTGCACCGAACAGTTTACGCTCATACCCGACAAAGAGCTGCTGCACCCCCAGCCTGCGCCGCCATGTCGCATTATAGCCGTAATAGTTCCATCCGGCCGCCTCACCATTGTTCAGCTGCCCGAATATCCGCCAGTGCGGGCCAAGATGAAGGTCCGCCCCCAGCAGGTTGCGTACCGTAAACCGGCCGGAATGACGCCTGTTCACCGTCCCCAGCATGGGGCTCGACTCATACCAGTTGCGTATCCGGGATTCACCGGAAAGCGACAGCCAGATGCTGCCCGACTCATTGAGGCGGATGGCCTTCAGGGGATCAAGAAAATCCGTGTAATTCCTGGGGTCTTTCTTGCTGCTCCAGTCCTCGGCCCAGGGGGCGACCCCGTAGACACCAACTGGCCCGAACCCGGCAAATTCACCATTCCCCCAGTTGAAGGCTCCCCAGTCTCCCTGATGCCGCTTGCGGGACCGGTTCTCCTCCAGCGTGACACGGCGTGGCTGGCCGATCACCCCGGCTCCCGGCATGGTCTCCACGGCAGGGGGAACCTTTTCAGTAACCTGCGCTTCCGCCTGTCCCAGCCCTGCAGCAACAGACAGTACGGCAAGAACTACCGGGGACCGCAAAAACCTGCCCGTCCGCCCCAACAGGCTGACACACCTCAGAGACAGGTCCGGTCTTTCCTGCATCGTCACTCGCCACGATGGCCTGCCTGTCTGCATGAGCGGCTCACTTATTACTTTAAATAATAGTTATTTTTATTAAATCTCATTTTATTACCTATGTGAAGACGTGAATTAACTTTTCTCTCATCCATCACGTTTCCCATGGCCAAAAAAAAAGATGGGCACAGCCATCAATGGTGCCGTACCCATCCCCTACACAGCCACTATTACAGTCAGGCTACGCACTCTTTCAGAAACTGCTGCATCGCCTGCCCACGATGACTGAAGCGGTTTTTCTCCGTTTCGGCCATCTCGGCAAACGTGCGGCTTTCTCCTTCAGGAATGAAGATGGGGTCATAACCATGCCCATGCGTCCCTCTCGGTGGCCATGAGACCTGCCCCCGACACTCACCCCGTACGAAGCGATGCGTCCCATCCGGCCATGCCAGACACAGCACCACCACAAACGACGCTGCCTTGTCAGCCGACCCGCTGGCCTGCATCTCCTCATGCACACGGTTCATCGCCAGTGTCATGTCCCGCTGCGGGCCTGCCCAGCGGGCAGAATAGACGCCCGGTCTGCCATCCAATGCCGCCACGCAGAAGCCGGAATCATCGGCCAGTGCCGGCAGGCCCGTTGCCTTGGCAGCGGCTTCCGCCTTGATGAGCGCATTGCCCTCAAAGTCGGCAGCCGTCTCTTCAGGCTCTGGCAAGCTCAGTTCGGCAGCCGAGCGGACCATGATGCCGCTCTCTGCCAGCAGGAGAGAAAATTCCCGCAGCTTGCCTTCATTGTGACTTGCCAGAACAATCTCGCTGCCACGCTCCAGACGGCGGCCAGAATCCTGCCCGCTCATCATGCACTTTCCTTCCTGCGGGCCAGAGCCTCTTTCTGTACGGCGAACAGCTCCTTTGCACCTTTCTGGGCCAGACCAAACAGAATCTGGAATTCTTCAGGCCGGAAGGGGCGCTCTTCTGCCGTACCCTGAATTTCCACGATGCCGCCATCAGCGGTCAGAACGAAATTGGTATCAGCCTGTGCCGTGCTGTCTTCCGCATAATCAAGGTCCAGCACCGGCCCGGCATCCGTCAGCCCGCAGGACACGGCAGCCACCTGCCCCGTCAGCGCCTTCGACTTGCCCATGCCTTCCAGAGCGATGGCCAGAGCCACCCACGCCCCGGTAATGGAGGCACAGCGTGTGCCGCCATCGGCGTTCAGCACGTCACAGTCCAGCGTGATCATGCACTCGCCCAGAGCCTTGAGGTCCACACAGGCCCGCAGGGAACGGCCGATGAGACGCTGGATCTCCTGCGTGCGGCCGGACTGCTTGCCACGGGCGGCCTCGCGGGAGCCACGGGTGTGGGTGGCACGGGGCAGCATCCCATATTCCGCCGTGACCCAGCCCTGGCCCTGGCCCCGCAGGAACGGCGGGACCCGTGTCTCGACGGAAGCGGTGCAGAGCACCTCCGTCCCGCCGACACGGATCAGGGCGGACCCTTCCGCATGAGTGGAAAAACCGGTCTCGATGGTAACCGGGCGAAGGGCGTCGTCAGTACGGCCGGAGGGACGTTCGAACATGAAACAGCTTCCTCGAATCTCTTCAGAAAATCCACATGGGCGGGACTGGACCAGCCACCCCATGACAGGGCACCACCATAGGCAGCCCCCGTCCCCTCGGCCATACCCACCCATAAAAAACAGGCAACACTCTGCTTCTTCCCGTTCTTTTGCAGGCCATGTTATAGGGAGGGCATGAAGCGTTCCCCCATGCTGCCAGACAGCCCGCCCTCACCATCCCAGAAGCCCCGTTTCCGCCGCTGGCGGTTTCTGCTGGGGGCTGCCCTTGGCATCGGTACGTTTGGCGTTTCTGCCGTCATTCTCACAGGGGTGGGACTGTATGCCCATCTCAGCGCCAATCTGCCCAGCGTGGACGCTCTCCAGCATTACAAGCCGCCCGTGGTCAGCCGGCTGTACACGGCCGATGACCAGCTCATGGCGGAGCTGTCCCACGAACGGCGCATCTATGTGCCCATCCGGGCCATTCCCCCGCTCGTCCGCAATGCCTTCATTGCGGCGGAGGACCAGAATTTCTATTCCCATGGCGGCGTGGACCCGCTGGCCATGCTACGGGCGGGCGTGACGGACATCGTCAGCATCCTCACCCATCAGGGCAAACGGCCTCTGGGGGCCTCGACCATCACCCAGCAGGTGGCCAAGGTCATGCTGCTGAACAACAACAGCCTGACCATCGAACGGAAGGTGCGGGAAGCCCTGCTCGCCATGCGGATCGAGCACACGCTTTCCAAGGACCGGATTCTGGAAATCTACCTGAACGGCATCTATCTGGGGAACGGAGCCTACGGGGTCGAGGCGGCGGCGCAGACCTACTTCAACAAGACGCTGGACCAGCTGAGCGATGCCGAGGCGGCGATGCTCGCCAGCATGCCCAAATCCCCCAGCAACTATAATCCGTTCCTCCACCCCAAAGCGGCCATATGGCGGCGCAACTGGGTGCTGGACCGGATGGGCGAAACCCACGCCATCCCTGCCGATGAAGCCCAGCAGGCCAAGCAGGACCCGCTCGTGCCGCAAGGGCAGGTGCGCTTCGGTCCGCTTGCAGGGTCCGAATGGTTCGCTGCGGAAGTCCGCCGCCAGCTGACATCCCTCTATAATGAGGAACAGACAACGGAAGGCGGGCTGGACGTCCATACCAGCCTCGACCCGCACCTCCAGCAGGTCAGCACGAAACTGCTGCGGGAAGGGCTGATGGCCTATGCCCGCACCCATGAGGGCTGGCACGGGGCTGTCGGCCATCTGGACAGTGACGCCATGGCAGACTGGCAGGGCAGCATGGCCCGGCAGAAAAATCCGGCTGGCATGCTGTCCACATGGCGGCTGGCCGTCGTCCTCTCCACAACACCAGCACCCCGTATCGGCTGGGTGAAGGCGCATGAGGCCCACACTGCCACGCTTCGCAAGACAGACGAAACATGGAGCCGCCGCACCCATCCGCTTCAGACGGGTGACCTCGTGATGATCGAGCCGCAGGATGACGGCTCCGCCGCCCTGGAGCAGATTCCGCAGGTGGAAGGGGCGACCGTTACGCTGGATGCCCATACGGGGCGTGTCCTGGCCCTCGTGGGGGGCTGGTCCTTCCAGCAGAGCCAGTTCAACCGTGTCACGCAGGCGCAGCGCCAGCCGGGGTCTTCTTTCAAGCCGCTGGTCTATCTGGCAGCGATGGAACGGGACATTTCCCCCTCCGAAACATTCGATGATTCTCCCATCAGTTTCGGAGACTGGAAACCGCAGAATTACGAACACGACAACTGGGGCCCCACCACCCTGCATGATGCCCTGCGAGAAAGCCGCAACCTCGTGACCATCCGTGTGGCGGCCCATCTGGGCATGAAGGCCGTCAGCGACATGGCCGTACGGTCCGGCATGGTGGACAACATGCCACCCTACCTGCCCGCTGCCCTCGGAGCCGTGGAGACCACCGTCCTGCGGGAGGCCGGGGCCTATGCGGCCATCGCCAATGGTGGCCACAGCATCACCCCCAGCCTGATCGACTACATCCAGAATCCTGATGGCACCATCATCTGGCGCAACCAGGCCAACCGGCGTACCGTGACAACAGAAAACGGGATGCCCGTCATCCATGATGGCCGCCCGGTCCTGGCCTCGCCGCAGAGTGCCTTCCAGATCACCACCATGATGCGGGATGTCATCGCCCGGGGCACGGGCGTACGGGCTGGCGTGGGAATCGACCGCCCCATCGCCGGGAAGACCGGTACCAGTCAGGACTATCATGATGCCTGGTTCGCCGGGTTCTCTCCCGACACCGTCACCGTGGTGTGGATCGGCTATGATGCGCCCCGCAGCCTGGGCAAGAATGAAACAGGCGGCCATCTGGCCGGGCCGATCTGGAACGGCATCATGAAGGCCGTCTTCGCCACCCGGCCCCGGCTGGAGTTCCCCGCACCGGACGGCATCACGCTGGCGGAATATGATACAGGGCGCATCCGTGCCACGGATGCCTTCAAACCGAACCAGATTCCGGGAGCCTCCGTGCCGCTGCATGGTTTCGGAGCCGGGACACAGGCCCTTACCGCTGCTGACACCGGTGCGGACATGATTCCTGATTCCGAGACGGACATGCCCAGCTCCAGCCCGTCCAGCAGTGGTACCATCACCGACCCGTTGGATGGAACCATGCCCTCACATGCCCCTGCTTCCCTGCCTGCGGCACCGCCCCAGGAGAAAGCAAACCCGGCAGAGGGAGGTGACATTGGCGTCGGTGGTCTATACTAAGGCAGCAACATCAACCTGAAGAAAGCAGGAGAACGCCTGATGTCGGCTGAGACCGAAGCCCTCTCCGAACAGATCAAGCAGTCGGTGGCACTGCTGAGGAGGCATCTTTGACTGGGATGTCGCCAAAACACGCCTTGCCGAACTGAACCATCTCTCTGAAGACCCGGACCTCTGGAACAACCCGGACGCCGCCCAGAAACTGATGCGTGAGCGCACGATGCTCGCCAACCAGATCGAAGGGGTCGAGGCTCTGGAGGCCGACGTGCAGGACACGCTGGACCTTGTCGAGCTGGCCGAGATGGAAAATGACGACACCGTGGTGCAGGAAGGCCTCGCCACCCTGCGCAGCCTCGCCGCCCAGGCCCAGCAGCGTGAGACGGAAAGCCTCCTCTCCGGTGAAGCCGATAGCAATGACTGCTATCTTGAGGTCAATGCCGGTGCTGGCGGTACGGAAGCGCAGGACTGGGCCGAGATGCTGCTGCGGATGTATACCCGCTGGTCCGAAAAGCATGGCTACAAGGTCTCCCTGATGGAAAGCAGTGAAGGGGAACAGGCCGGGCTGAAATCCGCCACGATCCTCGTCAGCGGTCCCAATGCCTATGGCTGGCTGAAGACGGAAGCCGGGGTGCATCGCCTCGTGCGCATCTCCCCCTTCGACTCCGCTGCACGGCGGCAGACCTCCTTTGCCTCCATCTACATCTCACCTGTTGTGGATGATTCCATCGAAATCGAGATCATCGATTCCGACCTGCGTGTGGATACGTTCCGGGCCTCCGGGGCTGGTGGGCAGCACGTCAACAAGACGGACTCCGCCATCCGCATCACCCACATCCCGACAGGTATCGTCGTGGCCTGCCAGACGGACCGGTCCCAGCACCGCAACCGGGCTACGGCCATGGAAATGCTGAAGGCCCGCCTCTATGAGGCCGAACTTCAAAAGCGGGAGGCCGAGGCCTCCGCCGCCGAGGCCGCCAAGACGGACATTGGCTGGGGGCACCAGATACGGTCCTACGTTCTGGCGCCGTATCAGCTCGTCAAGGACCTGCGGACCAACATCGAGAAGGGCAACCCTGATGCTGTGCTCGATGGCGATCTGGATGAGTTCATGGCAGCATCTCTGGCCCAGCGTGTGAGCGCCACACGCTCCGAGGCCAGTGCCACGGCACAGTAAACCCGTCTGACACGGGGGTACTCACCCGGAACAGACCGTAAGAGAGGGGGCATGACATTCTGGTTCATGTCCCCTCTCTTAATGGTAGCTTTTCCGCCAATAAAACGATTAAATATCGTATTTAATGTCAATCATCAAAAAAAATCTGTTTTTTTCATAAGAAGGACCAACCAAAACAATTCACAGGCCGGACATCATCACAGCCACGAAAAACCTTTCAAAATCGTCCATAAACTGCCGTTTTTCCGATTTCCTCAAAAAATATCCACAGATATGCCCCTGTTTATGCACAGGCGATCCTGCGAAAGAGTCGCATGAGAGCCCTTGCATCAAAGGGGCGGCTTGGGCCATTGGTAAAGGAACCGATACGGGAACGTTCCCGTGCTGCTTTGCTGTCTCCCCTTACCGGGCAAGGCCTGACCGCCAGGGACGAGGAGAAGGAATCGGCATGGGGCCGTGCCCGTGATGCGGCACAAGGTTTTTCCCCTCCCCCGTACGGGCACGTCCCGTCTTGTGAGGGTACCAGTCATGCTGGCAGGCCTGCCCTGCCGGGAAGAAGCGCCGGACCTGCGGCGTGGAAAAGGGTAAGAAGGTTTTGGAATGAGAAGCTATGCCGCCCAGCAACGCAAACCGACGGATTACATCGTCGCTGTTGTCGTGGCTTTTCTGGCCATCGGGCTGGTGGTCTATGCCTTGACACTTACCAGGATGGAAAAGCAGGAACCCTCGCATCCTCCCATCCAGACACGTGTCATTGCGGAGGCTCCCCCACCACCGCCGCCTCCACCACCACCGCAGCCGGTGATGGTGCAACCGCCGCCACCTTATATCCCCCCTCCCAAGATCAGGGTGGCACCACCCCCCAAACCGCCGATCCAGCACAGCCACCAGAAGGCCCCCAAACCGAAGGCGGCGGCACCCCAGCCTGCACCATCGGCCCCGGCCCAGTCTTCAGCAGCGGCACCGTCGGCAAGCTCCAGCAACAGCTCGTCTGAAAGTGACCACTCCGCTGGTGCCATGCCCATCAACAATGTGCGGCCGGAATATCCAGAGGAAGCACAGGAGGAAAGCCGTGAAGGCTCCGTGACGGCCTCCTGCGACATCCTCACCAACGGCAAACCGGCCAACTGCAAGCTGCTGAGCGTCAAGGGCGGGCACGATTTTGCCGAAAGTGCGCTGGACTTCCTCGAGCGTTCACCAGTCCGCTACCAGCCAGCCGTGGTGGGTGGGCAGCCAGTCGTGGAACACAACCACGTCCTGCATGTGGACTTTACCCTTGGTGATGAATGAAGCCATTCTGAGCCAGCACAGACCAGCATGAAGCTGCCCTGCCCCAAACGGGCACCCCTGCGGGGGCAGGGTAGCAGACGTTTTCACATTGTCCCGACCTGCCATGGATGGCAGGAATGACAGGGAGACCGATACGGGAGGTTTCTCCCACCGGTGCAGCACCTCCAGACTGGTGCTTTTTTAGACAAGGATATGGGATTCATGACCAGACTGTTCCGCCTCCCCGTAACTGTTGCTGCGCCCCGGGCGCACGCTGTCTATGGCACGGCCCTGGCCCTGACTCTGGCTGCCATGCCGCTGGCCTCCACCGCTTTTGCGCAGGACGCTGCCCCGGCCGCTCCGCCCGCCGGGACCACGATGACAGCCCAGCCTCCCGCAGGCACCACACCCGCAGTTCCCCCCGCCGGGGCTGCACCGGCCACGGCACCAGCAGGGGCCACACCCGCTGCTCCGCCAGCTGGTGCTGAAAGCGGCACCCCGGTCACCGCTACGCCGGTCAGTGAAAAACCGACCGAGGAAGCGCCGAAGGAAAACCCCTACGGGCTGGGTGCACTCTGGAAAAACGGTGACATCATCGCCCGTGGCGTCCTGCTCATCATGGCCATCATGTCTCTGGGGACATGGATCATCATGATCAGCAAATTCCTTGAACAATCCCGCCTCTTCCGGGCCTCCAGGGCCGCCAACCAGACCTTCTGGACACAGAAGACCATCCAGGAAGGGGCACAGACACTGAAGGCGGATTCCCCCTTCCGCTACATTGCCGAGACCGGCATCGTGGCAGCACGCCATCATGAAGGCTCCATGCGGGATTCCATCGACCTCCAGTCATGGACGAGCATGTCCATCCAGCGGGCGCTGGAGACCATCAACACACGTCTTCAGGGCGGGCTGGCCTTCCTTGGTACGGTCGGCTCCACCTCCCCCTTCATCGGGCTGTTCGGTACGGTCTGGGGTATCTATCATGCCCTGACAGCCATTGGCATTGCCGGCCAGGCCTCCATCGACAAGGTGGCCGGTCCTGTCGGTGAATCCCTGATCATGACAGCCATCGGTCTGGCCACGGCCGTGCCGGCCGTGCTGGGCTACAACCTGCTCGTCCGTCGCAACAAGGGTGCGATGGACCGTGTCCGCAACTTCGGGTCCGACCTTCATTCCGTCCTGATCGGCGGTTACCGTCATGACGCCGTGTTCAACAGCACGAAGGATAACAGCCCGACCACGACAACCACGAACGAGCGGATCTGAACCATGGCATTCAACACCGGAGACATGGGTGATGATGGCGAGGTGGTATCAGCCATCAACACGACACCGCTGGTTGACGTCATGCTGGTGCTGCTCATCATCTTCCTCATCACCATCCCGGTGGCCACGCACACCGTAAAGGTCAAGCTGCCGGTAGACCGCAACCAGCCAACCCAGACCAAGCCTGGCAACATCGTGCTGGCTGTCACGGCGGATGGGCAGACCTACTGGAACACACAGCCCATCGGGGACCACAAGGTGCTTGTCAGCCGTCTCATGGAAGCAGCACGCCAGCAGCCCCAGCCGCAGATACAGATCCGCGGGGACGGTTCGGCCCAGTACATGCCCATTGGCAAGATCGTGGCGGCCTGCCAGGAGGCAGGCATCCAGCATGTTGACTTCATCACAGAGCAGCCGCACGACTGACCTGTGGTCTTTCCGGCCCCTGCCCTGCCGGGTGGGGGCCCTTCCTGCCGGTTCTCCCCGGCCCGGTTCACCGGGGCATGACGCCCGAGGCAGACAGTTTTTGGAGATTCCTCATGGCCATGAACGTTGGTACGGGCAGCACTCATGAAGATGAAGCCATTGTCGACATCAACACGACACCGTTGATCGACGTGATGCTGGTGCTGCTCATCATGCTCATCATCACCATCCCGCTTCAGACCCATTCCGTAGCGATCGACCTCCCCCAGGGCGATCCACCACCCTCTGCAATACAGCCACAGGTTGCAACAATTGGCATCAGCTATGACAATACGCTGAGCTGGAATGACACGCCCATCACCTCGGAGGAGGACCTTCAGGCCCATCTGAACGGGGCCGTCCATCCCGTGACAGGTGAGCAGCCGGAGATCCATATCCGTCCCGACCGTCTTGCCACCTACAAGACCGTGGCCCATGTGATGGCGGACGCCCAGCGCCTTGGCGTGACGAAGCTGGGCATTGTTGGTCTGGACCAGTTTGTGGAAGGACAGTAACCCATGAGCCTGCCAAACCCGAAACACCCGCACGGCTGGCTGCTGGCTGGCATGTTTGGCCTGTCTGCCCTCTCCTGCCTGTCCCCCATCTCCGGGCAGGCTCCCACCCGCCTGCTCATCGGGGCAGCGCAGGCAGAGGATGAGCTGGGCCGGGAGGTCGGCACGCAGCTCCAGAATGCACAGTCAGCTCTGTCCAGCCATCAGCCAGCCAAAGCCCTGGAGTTCGTCAATGCTGCTGATGCCGTGGCAGGAAAGAGCGACTATGAAAGCTACGTCATCGCTCAGATGCGGGCAGCGGCGGCCAGCCAGGCGGGCAATGTCCCTGTCGCACTGAAGGCCTATGAAACCCTCATCAGGAACAGCCGCACCACTCCGGCCGCACGGCAGCAGATGCTCATGGCGCAGGCCAGTCTGGCCTATGGAGCCCGTGACTATGCCAGTGCCGCCAACGCAGCCAGCCGTTATCTGAAGGAAGTCGGCCCGAACCAGCAGATGCAGACCCTTCTCCTCCAGTGCCACTATCTCCAGCAGGACTGGAAAGGCACGGTGGAGGCAGGCCGGGCCATGCTGGCCGCCGACCGGAAGGCTGGACAGATTCCGGCGGAAAACCAGCTCCAGATGCTCGCCGCCGCTTACGACCAGCTGCATGACACGGCGGGCAAGACAGGCATCTATGTCAAACTGGTGAAATATCATGCCCGCCCCCAGTACTGGCAGATGCTGATCCATGACCTGACAACCGACCATTCCCTCACGCCACGCATGGTCTTCAATCTCCAGCGTCTGCGCCTGGCCACTGGCCTGCTGACCAGCCCGGCCGAGTTTCAAGACATGGCAGAGCGGGCCGTGCAGATGGAGCTGCCCCAGCTGGCCCTGAACCTTCTGGATGAAGGCTATGCCCGCCACCTGCTGGGAACTGGCACCGGGGCAGAAGCCCAGGCGCATTTCCGGGCTTTCGTGGCTCAACGTGCCGCAGAAGCCCGCACCAGCCTCCCCGCCATGGTAGAAAAAGCCAAAACCTCCACCGAGGCGAGCCCCTCCCTGACAGCCGGATACAACCTTGTCCTCAACGGACAGGTGGATCAGGGTCTGGCCCTCATGCAGCAGGGACTGGGGAAACAGCCCCACCAGCCGGACCTCGCCCGCCTCTCCCTGGGCATGGCCATGATGGACGCCGGACGCCAGACAGAAGCCCTCCAGCTCTTCAGCAGCATGGATGGCGAGGGGACTGCCAACAATCTGGCCCAGCTATGGGCCGTTCAGCTCTCCGCACGTCCATCCCACTGAAAAACGGGCCATAAGGCCTTGCATACTCCGCCATTCCATCTCCGATACCGGGACGGGATGGCGGTACCCCTCCTGCCTGAAACAGGGGATTTCAGAAAATTAATCCTCCTTTCACCAGAGCGTGCCTTAAAATCCTGACACTGTTCTGCGAAAACGGCCCGGACAGAAGGCATGCTGCCGCCTCACACCAAAAAAGGAGATGCGTATCTACATGACTGACAGAATACCGCACCCCAACACGGGGGCCGCTCCGTACCGGCATTTTACCGGTCTGTTCGTACGCAGCCTGTTGCCAGCCCTGCTGGTGGCCTGTCTGGCCCTGTTCGGGTCCCTGCCCGCCCGGGCACTGGCCGCAGACGCCCCGGCACCAGCCACCACGACAGGCCTCTCCGCTGACCAGGCCCGCCAGCTCATTTCTGTCCTGAGCGATGATGCCCAGCGTCAGAAATTCCTGACGACCCTCCAGAACCTGACCCAGGCCGAGCCACAGGCGAAACATGCCTCCGTCATTGATCTGGCCCGGGAAAACATTGCCCTTTTCGGTGACCGTGCCCTCCAGCAGCTGCACATCCTGCATCAGAGCATCATCGATTTCGGCGCCATTGCCCCGTGGGTTCAGGCCCTTGTGCATGACCCGGCCCTACAGGCCCGTGTCGGCCACATCGCCCTGCGTGTGGTCATCATGCTGGTGTGCAGCTACCTGCTTTTCTTCGGCGTGCGCATCATCCTGCGCCCTCTCTACCGGCGCATCAGCAGCATGGCGAAAAAGCACGACCACATGGTTTTCCAGCAGGAAGCTGAAAAACTGCACAAGACCCGTGCCGAAGCAACGGAAGCCGCCACGGATACAGCCCGCACGGCAGCCACCCATAATGAGCAGACCAAAGAGGAGGCCGCCGCCACCCAGGCCAGCCTTGAGGACAGTCTCCGCCATCAGGGGGCACTGACACAGCTCATGCTCTGCCTGCGCCGCGCTCCCTATACGCTGGCCTGCGCCCTGCTGGAGCTGATCACCATCTGCACCTTTCCCCTGATCGCCCTGCTGATGGGCGTGCTGGACCCTGCACCTTCCACCGAAGCGGCCCATGCAATCTGGAGCATCTCCTGGCTGATCGGCATCGGGCTGGGCGTGTGGACCCTGGTCCTGCGCATCTTCCTCGCCCCACAGACCCCATGGCTGCGGCTGAGCATCCTGCGGGACAGTTCCTCAACCTTCATCTTCCGCTATTTCCGCCAGATTGGTGTCATTCTGGCCTGGGGCTTCTCACTGCTGGCCATGCTGCACGCCATGGCCATGCCTATGGCTGTTTCCAGCGGTCTCCAGAAGCTCCTGCTGCTGGCCGTCCACCTCTTCCTCGCCGTCATGATCATCCGCTCCCGCAAGCGGGTGCAGCATGCCTGCCAGCATATCGGTGCAGCCAACCGCCGCCTCCAGTCCATCATGGCGCTGGTCTCCGGCAGCTGGTGGATTGTGGCCCTGTTCTTCGACTTCGCCCTGTGGCTTGTCTGGGCAGCCGACATTGATGGCGGATACCAGCTCATCCTCCAGATATTCGTCCGTACCCTGGTGGCGCTGGTAGCTGTCCGTATTGTCAGCATTCTGGCCTATGGCGGGCTGGAGCGCTTCATGCGGGCACTGGACAGCTGGAATCTCAATGAAGAGACGCTGTTCCGCATCCGCCGTTACTACCCGGCTGCCACGACGGTCATCCGTCTCGTCATGGCCGTCCTGACCATTCTGGCCCTTGCTCTGGCGTGGGGCGCTCCGGTTTACATCCTGCTCGGCCATGACACGCTTGGTCCCCGCATCTTCCAGGCAGCCTTGACCATTCTGGTGGCTCTGGTCATCGGGATTCTGGCTTGGGAGGTCGCCAATGTGACCATCGAGCATCATATCCGCCGTCTGGGCGAACAGGACAGCCGGGATGTGCAGATCCGCATTGCCCGCCTGCAGACACTGACACCGATGTTCCGCATCCTGTTCCTGCTGGTTCTGGCTGTCATCATCGGGCTGACGGTCCTCTCCCAGCTTGGAATTGATACAGGCCCGCTCATCGCCAGTGCTTCCATCTTTGGTGTGGCGCTGGGTTTCGGCTCCCAGAAGCTGGTGCAGGACTTCATCAGCGGAATTTTCCTCCTGCTGGAAAATGCCCTGACTGTCGGCGACTCCGTAACGCTGAACGGCACCTATGGCGTGATCGAACGGCTCTCCCTGCGCTCCGTTCATGTCCGGGCTAATGACGGATCAATGAACATTTTCTCGTTCAGCTCGCTCAGCCAGGTGACCAACTACAACCGTGACTTCTCCCGTGCGATGATTCTCGCCACGGTGGACATCGACAGCGATACAGACCAGGTCGCTGCCATCCTTGTGGAAATTGGCAAGGAAATGCGGAATGAAGAGGCCTACAGAGACCTCATCCTGGCAGATTTCGACCTTTGGGGCGTGTCTGCCATCGGCACATCCTCCGTCTCCGTAAAGGGTGTCTATCCCACCACGAATGCCGGACGCTGGACGGTGGAATGGGAATTCAACCGCCGCATGAAAAAACGGTTCGAACAGGCGGGCATCCAGTATCCCCGTGATGTGGTGGACATCCAGGGCCCGGCGCTGGAGCATTTCATCAACAGCAGGGGCGTGCCCGATACAACCACCGGGCAGAACAAGGCCTGACCGGCCTCTGCCCTTCCCCCCCTTCTGCCATGACAGGCAAGGGGGGCTGATACAGAAAAGCCCCTGCCTTTACGGACAGGGGCTTTTTTCCGGCCAGACTGAAAGCTCAGCGAGCCTCATCATAGGAGCGCAGAGCCAGAAGCGCCCAGATGGCTGCCGGAATCCAACCCAGAATGGTGATCTGCAACACCAGGCAGATGATTCCTGCAATCGGACGGCCAATGGTAAAGAACGTCAGCCAGGGGACGAAAAAGGCGATCAGAATACGAATCATGATTATTCCTCCATGCAATACGGGCATGACTGCAAAAATAGTGGGTTCCCAGTACGGAAAACCATCTCCTTCATCCTTAAAAAAAATGCCATTATTATGAAAGTGTTATTCTGTCCGCTGGAATGACACTGCCAGGAAACCGGAACTTCCACCCGCCCCGGGGGCTCCTCTCCCCCAAAACGGCACCATGAATCAGAAGAGTGTCTGCCATGATCATCGCCTCAGTGTCCTATCTCGCCTCCCCGGATGAGGTTCAGGCCCAACGCCCTGCACACCGTGCCTTCCTTGCAACGCTTTTCGAGCGGCGCATCCTGCTGGCATCCGGCCCCAAACTATCGGGGGATGGGGGCATTCTCATTGTCCGGGATGGGATCACCAGAGAGGAAATTGAAACCCTTCTGGCGGAAGACCCTTTCATCACCTCTGGCGTGGGGCAATACGACTTCACCGAGTTCAGAACGGCGCAACTTGCCCCCGAACTGACAGAGACCCGCTGACCATGAGCCCGGCAGGCCACGCCACAAGGAGCATGGCCTGCCAGATGACGTCTCCGTTATCCAAAGATGATCGCAGCAGGCGACACGTAATGATAAAGTAAATGTTAGCCATTCATTCAATAAGATGAGCCGTGAGGTCTGGCCCCCGCCAGCCCCTTTCAGCAAAGGAACATGCCATGGCAGATTTTCTGACGGAAAAGGTGCCTGAACGCCCTGCCGCCATCCTTGGCGCTGGCACGATGGGCTCCCGTATCGCCCTGATGCTGGCAACACGCGGCGGCACCGTCCGCCTTTTTGACAGGCAGGAAGAAACCACCCGGAAGGCCACCGCCTATGTCGGGCAGCACCTGCCTGACGTTGTCGCCTCTGTCGAAGGTGGAAAAGCCGGCCATGTGGACATCGCCACCACACTGGAAGACGCCGTGAAAGACGCCTGGCTTGTCATCGAGGCCCTGCCTGAAAAGCAGGACCTCAAGACAGACATCTTTGGCCAGCTGGACCAGCTGGCACCTGCCGATGCCATCCTCGCCACCAACTCCTCCTCATTCCCTTCCAGCCAGATCGTCGGCAAGGTGACGAAGAAGAACCGGGTCCTCAACACCCACTTCATGATGCCACCTGAAAAACGGGCCGTGGAACTCATGTCCTGTGGAGAAACTGACACGGCCCTCATGGAGGATCTGGCCCGCTATTTCAGCGAGGTGGGACTGTCCCCCTACATTGCCCGGAAAGAGAGCATCGGATTCATCGAGAACCGCATCTGGGCCGCCATCAAGCGTGAGGCCCTCTGTGTCGCCGCAGAAGGTGTGGCCGACCCCGAAACCATAGACCGCCTCTACTGCGAGACACAGGGCACAACTGCCGGGCCATTCCGCCTCATGGACCAGGTCGGACTCGATATCGTCCTCCAGATCGAGGAACATTATGCCGCAGCCTTCCCCCACCTGCCCGAAGCGCCCCGCACGCTGCTCCGCAAGATGATTGCCGAACACAGGCTGGGCGTGAAAAGCGGGCGTGGTTTCTATGATTACAGCAAGGCCACCTCATGACCCGAAACATCGTTCTTCATTCACTCGAGATCGAACCTGCCCGGATCACTGCCCTCTCCGTACAGGATGGCTGCCCACTGTCCCATATCGACATCGGCTGGGGCTGCCCGGACGGAGTGTGGATCGACCCCACGGAAGGCCGGATATACTGGACGAACATGGGCGCCAACCCCAGTGATGCCGATGGCACCATCGAATCCGCCCGACTGGATGGCAGCGACCACAAGGTGCTTGTGGCCAACGGACTGGTCGTCACCCCCAAACAGCTGACATCCACCCCGGGAGGCGAGCATCTCTACTGGTGCGACCGTGAAGGCATGCGCATCATGCGGTGCCGCCGTGATGGCTCCGACGTGGAGGTGCTTCTTCAGACCGGCACCTACCCGGAGCACGTGAAGGATGCCACACGCCACTGTGTAGGCATCACCCTTGATACCAGCAACGGCCATCTCTACTGGTCGCAGAAAGGCCCTCCCAAAGGGGGGCGTGGCCGCATTTTCCGCATGTCTCTGGACCTCCCTGCCGGTACGGACCCCGCAGACCGTCATGACATCGAGCTTCTGGCCGACCATCTGCCAGAGCCGATCGACCTGCATGTCTCGCCTGCTCTGGGCAAGCTCTGGTGGACGGACCGTGGCGCTGCGCCCGATGGCAACAGCCTCAATGTCGCCCGGGTGGATGAACACGGGCTGCATGACCAGCAGGTCATCCTGCGGGACCTGGATGAGGCCATCGGTCTGGCGGTCGATGCCGAAGGTACCCTGGCCTTTGTCAGTGACCTTGGCGGATCCATCCGGGAAGTCATTCTCGAAACCGGACAGGCCAGACTCATCACCAAACAGGCACCAACAACAGGTCTCTGTTTGGTGGTACAGGAAGACTGACCTCCTCTACAGGGGGCAGGAACACCTGCCCCCGAACAGACACGGTGAAAGGCCTTTCATAAAGTCCCGCACATATTCATCAGGCTTTATATTCCTTTATCATTAACTGTTCATATGGTCATCTCTTTACCTTGACAGAATAGAGCGACCCGCTAAAAACACTCTCTACGCACGGCCTTCCCCGGCCAGAAAAATCATTCCGCACAAGCGGGATGTAATGGTGCAGCCTTGGCAAGACTTTTCCACCCCTGTGGAACTGTCCATGATACCGTACTGATCCACCCCTTAATGTTGAAAGGTACCACCATGTCCCGGTTTTCCCACCTTCCCCGGCGCCGTTTTCTTGGCCTTTCAGCAGGGCTGGCTGGTGCTGCCGCCCTTGGCCTGGCCCATCCGGGAATCGCCCGTGCCGATGGCCGTACGCTGAAAATCGGCATCATGTCTGGCGAGGACGAGGATATCTGGCGGCTCGTCAGCCAGAATGCTGCCCAGCGTGGCCTGACGCTGAAGATCATCCCATTCTCCGACTACAACACGCCCAATGAGGCCCTGTCCGAGCATGACGTGGACGCCAATGCCTTCCAGCACCGGCCCTTCCTCGATGCCCAGATCAAGGCCCACGGCTACAGGATCGTCCCTGTCGGCGACACATACTTCCAGCCGATTGGCCTGTATTCCCACAAATGGCACTCCGTGGCCGAAATTCCGCAGAATGCCCGTATTGGCATCCCCAACGACCCCAGCAACGAGGGTCGTGCCCTCCATGTGCTGGAAACACTGGGGCTGATCCGTCTGCCTGCTGATTCCGGCCTTTTCCCCACGGCGCTGGATGTCACCGACAACCCCCGCAACATCTCCATCGAAGAGCTGGATGCCGGTGTGGTTGGCCGCTCCCTGCCTGATCTGGATGCTGCCGTTGTCAACATGGACTGGGCCCGCAAGGCAGGCATCACCGAGCAGGAACGCATTGGCGTGGAGGGGCTGAAGAACAACCCGTACGTCAATTTCATCTCCGTCAATGAGGGTGATGCCAACGCTGAATGGGTCAAGCCGCTGGTGGAAAGCTATCATCAGCCGAATGTCCACAAGCTCATTCTGGACATCTATCACGGCACAGTCACACCTGCGTGGCCATGAAGCCCATTCTCGACATCCAGCACGTCACCCACAGTTTTGGGCAGCATACGGCTCTTCAGGACATCTCCTTCTCGGTAAAGCAGGGGGAGGTCGTGGGGCTGATCGGCCGCTCTGGAGCAGGGAAGTCCACCCTGCTCCGCTGCCTCTGTGCGCTGGAACGCCCCCAGCAGGGCCACATCCTGCTGGATGGTGTGGACCTCACCACACAACCAGAGCGGCAGCTTGTCCGCATCCGCCGCAAGATCGGTCTGGTCTTCCAGCATTTCAATCTGCTGACTTCCCGCACCGTGGCAGGCAACATTGCCCTGCCCCTCCAGATCGCCGGGTGCCCCCGCAAAGAACAGGCCAACCGCATTGCGGAACTGCTGGAGCTTGTCGGGCTGAAGGGCTTTGAAAAGAAATACCCCTCCCAGCTTTCCGGCGGGCAGAAACAGCGTGTCGGCATTGCCCGTGCTCTGGCAGCCAACCCGACGCTGCTCCTCTGCGATGAAGCCACCTCTGCTCTGGACCCGGAATCCACCAGCTCCATCCTCAACCTGCTGGCCGACATCAACAGGAAGCTGGGGCTGACCATCGTTCTCATCACCCATGAGATGGATGTGGTCCGCCGCTTTGCCCAGCGGATCCTGGTCCTCGATCATGGCCGCCTCGTCGAAGATGGAACCCTGCTGGACTTCCTCCGGGATGGACAGAACAACCGGACCCTCCAGACCCTTCTGGCAGATATCCGTCCGTCCCTCCCTGCCTTTCTGGCACAGACAATGGCTGCCACACCGTCAGCAGGACCACACAAGGCCATCGTACGGCTCGTCCTCAGCGGGACTGATGCCAGCGAGCCGCTCTTCAGTGCACTGCATGAACGGTTCGGCGTGCAGACGGCCCTGCTACAGGGCGGTGTGACCACCGTCGGGGACCATCTGAGTGGTGACATGATCCTCAGCCTTGAAGGAGACAGGACGGAACAGGCTCTGAATCACCTGAAGACGGCAGCGCAGAACATGGAGGTCCTGGGATATGTCCCCTCTCATTCTTAAGCTGATCCTCCATTCCACATGGCAGACGCTGGAAATGGTCGTGGCCTCCACGGCCCTTTCCGTCCTGTTCGGACTGCCGCTGGCCCTGTTCATGATCGCCACCGGCCCGCAGGGGCTATACCGGCTGCCTTTTGCCGCCCGACTGATGGGCATGGTGGTGGATGCCGTCCGTGCCGTGCCATTCATCATCCTGCTGGTGCTGCTCATCCCTGTCACGCGCTTCATCGCCGGGACGTCTCTGGGGACGGAAGCGGCCATCGTGCCGCTATCCATCGCCGGGATTCCCTATTTTGCCCGCATTGCCGAAATGGCCCTGCGGGAGGTTGATTCCGGCCTTGTGGATGCCGTCCGGGCCATGGGTGGCACACGCATGACCATCATCCGCTCCGTCCTGATTGCCGAGGCCCTGCCGGGACTTGTCACCGGCGTGACGGTCACGCTCATCACCATGGTCGGGGCCTCTGCCATGGCGGGCGTCATCGGGGCGGGGGGCCTGGGTGACCTTGCCATCCGTTACGGGTATCAGCGTTTCAACACCACCGTCATGTTCGGGGTGGTGGTGGTTCTCATCATCATGGTCAGCCTGATGCAGCTCATCGGCAACAGTCTGGCCCGCTGGCTGAAACACTGAAGCATCCGCCTTCTTTCTATCGCCATTAAAAAAAGCCCGCCCCTTCAGAGAGGCGGGCTTTTCCGTATCAGGGCTGACACCGTGACCTTCAGGCGGCGTCCAGCGCCTGCTTCACATCCACCAGCAGATCATCCACATGCTCCACACCGATGGAGAGCCGCACGGTGGATGACGTGACGCCAATGCGCTCCCGTACCTCTTTCGGCACGCCGGAATGTGTCATCGTCGCCGGATGGCTGGCCAGAGACTCCGTGCCTCCCAGGCTGACAGCCAGCTTCATGATCTTCAGCGCATTAAGGAAGCGGAAAGCCGCAGCCTCACCCCCTTCAATATCAAAGGAGAAGGTCGAGCCAGCACCACTGCACTGGCGGGCATAGACTTTCCCCTCCGCCGAATCAGCCTCGTAGAACGGTGGGAAATGCACCTTGTTCACCTTGGCATGATCCCGCAGCAGCTCCGCCACACGCTGGGCATTGAGGGTGGCACGCTCCATGCGCAGCCCCAGCGTCTCCAGAGAGCGGCCCAGCATCCAGCAGCTATGCGGGTCCAGATGGGTTCCAATGGCCCCACGGAGCTGACGCACCGGGCGTGTCATGGCATCACTGCCCAGAACGGCCCCGGCCACGAGATCGGAATGGCCGCCGACATATTTTGTCAGGGAATACAGTGACAGATCGGCCCCATGCTTCAGCGGATGCTGATAAAGCGGCCCGAGCAGCGTGTTGTCACAGACGATGATGGGACGGCTGCCCTGTCTGGCCTCGATCTCCTCGGCAATGCGGCGCACCAGCTTCAGGTCCACCAGACCATTGGTCGGGTTGGCCGGTGTCTCGATCAGGATCAGGGAGACACGCCCTTCTGCGATGGCCTTTTCGGCAGCCTCACGCATGATGGCCTCATCCACTCCGCAGCTTCCCAGCCCCACGGACTTGATTCCCAAAGAAGCCATGGTCTTGGTCAGCAGGGTTTCCGTCCCACCATAGAGCGGCTGGGAATGAAGAATCACATCACCGGGACGGGCATAGGCCAGCAGAGTGGTGGCAATGGCCGACATGCCAGAAGAAAACAGCACCCCACGCTCTGCTTCTTCGTAAACAGCCAGACGGTCTTCAACAATCTCACTGTTCGGATGGTTGAAGCGGGAATAGACCAGCCCCTGCCCCTTGCCTTCCGGCGGTTCTTTCCGGCCGGAAACATAATCAAAAAAATCCCGGCCATCTTCTGCCGTGGGAAAAACGAAGGTCGACGTCAGAAACACGGGCGGTTTCACGGCTCCTTCCGAAAGGGCCGGGTCATAACCGTAATTGAGCATCTGTGTCTCGGGATGCAGCTTGTGGCTGCCAATATGGGTCTTCTTGTGATCTGACGCCATTGGGAATTTCCTTCAGCAGGTACCTAGCCTGTATATGATCCATCACCCAGCTTCAGGACTGCCGGACAGTGCCAATACGGCACCAGGGCAGCCAGTCTGGAAAGCAGAACAAGGATATGTTGTTTTCCTTATATCCTGCCTGATCCATCGACTGATACCACATCCCCCAGACTGGATAAAGCTGTGCCCCCCATTGGCAGCCAACATAAAAAAACACCCCCATCAAACCGATGAGGGTGCTTGCTGGCTGACCCGGCAAAAAGGAACCGCTTACCGTCCCCCCCCATGGCGGGGCAGGATGCGGTCCACCACCTGATCTTTCCGGATGAAACGGTGATAAAGAGCTGCCAGCACATGCAGGACTATGAATCCACCGAAAGTCCATGCAAGCCAGTTATGAACATCTGGCATGATTTCCGCCAGATAGCCGCTATCCATCACGCTCTGCGGCAGAGGGATCAACGGCCACGATACCAGCCCGAACAGCACGATCGGCATGGCCATGGCAGAGACCATGAGCCAGCCCGTCACGGGCAGGATGATCTGATACAGGTAGAGGAGCCCTTCCATCCCACCTGCCACCACACGCTGCCCTGCCGACAGGTCCTGCGGCAAGGCCGGGGCCCTATGTATCAGGCGCCAGAGGACACGCACCACGATCAGCAGCATGGTCACGATGCCGACAGACTTGTGCAGCTGATGCAGGGGTGTCGGATCATTGAGGGGTACATGATCCATATACAGCCCCAGGCCGATCATGAAGAGGATCAATACCGCAATCACCCAATGCAGGATGATGGCCACCGAACCATAACGTTCCGGTCTGCCGGTTCCTGTTTCCACTTTCTCTGACACACTCTGCCTCCATAGACCATGGAATAAAAAAACGGCCCCTCCGTTCCTGAGAACGGAAACAGGGCCGACCCAGCAGTAAACAGTCTCCAGCCCTTGGGCCAGACCCCTCTTACTTGCCCTTCTTGCTGTCCACATCCTGGAACAGCTCATTGAAGCGACGCTTGGCAGCGCCATAAAGCGGCGCCTTGCGGGCCTCTGCTTCATTGTTGGCATTATCGACAACAACCAGCCCTACCATGCCCAGCGCAAAATGGGGCAGGCACTTATAGCCATACAGACCCGGCTTGGTGAACTGTACCGTCTTTTCCTGGCTGAAAGGAACATTGATGGGCTGTGCGCCATCAGGTGTCATGCCGGGGATGGACTGGGCGTTATGACCCTTGTCCGTCGGAATGAAATGAACACTGTCACCAGAATGGATGTAAACGACAGCTGGCTCAAAAGAGAAACCGTGACTGCCACGGCTCAGCATCTGCACATCAACCGTTGCCGCCGTGGCAGAAAAGGCTGTTGCCATAAACAGGGCGAGTGCACCACCAGCAAATTTCAACATGCTATCCTCCACGTTTGGACAGACCGCCGGGGAGATGTCTCCCCGACGGAATGTATCGTCTGATCTTCCCGCAGGAAGGGACAGATCTTAGCGCTGCAGGTCGAAGCGGTCGAGGTTCATCACCTTCGTCCAGACCTTCACGAAGTCATTGTAGAACTTCGCCTTGCCATCGTTGGAGGCGTAAACCTCAGCAACGGCACGCAGCTCGGGGTTGGCACCGAAGACCAGGTCCACGTCCGTGGCTGTCCACTGCTTCTGCCCGGTTGCACGGTCAAAGCCCTCGTAAAGGTCTTCCTGACCCTCAACCTTCTGCCAGCGTGTGTCCATCGTCAGCACGTTGGTGAAGAAGTCCGTGCTCAGCACACCCGGGTTCTTCGTCAGCACACCGTTGGCGGAGTGACCCGTGTTGATGTCCAGAGTACGCAGACCACCCAGCAGGACTGTCATCTCAGGGATGGTCAGACCCAGCGTGTCAGCCTTGTCCACCAGAGCGTTCAGAGGCGGCGTGTTGTCCGCATCCGCACGGTAGTAGTTGCGGAAGGCATCAGCCGTCGGCTCCAGCAGGTTGAAGGAGTTGACGTCCGTCTGGTCCTGTGTGGCATCGCCACGGCCCGGAGCGAACGGCACCTGGATATTCACACCAGCCTTCTTGGCAGCATCCTCGATACCGACGCTACCGCCGAGAACGATGATGTCAGCCAGAGCAACCTTGCGGGCGCTGTGAGCGTTGAACTTGTCGCGGACCTGCTCCAGCTTCGGCAGGACGGTCTTCAGCTCTTCCGGATCGTTCACGGCCCAGCCGTTCTGCGGCATCAGGGCCAGACGGCCACCGTTGGCACCGCCACGGTGATCGGTCACGCGGTGGGAAGAAGCAGCAGCCCATGCTGTCTTGATCAGCTCACGGTCGGACAGACCGGTTGCAGCGATCAGCTTGCGCAGCTCACGGACGTCAGCCTGGTTGATCGGCTTGGCCGGCATGTTGACCGGGTCCTGCCACACGAAGGTTTCCTTCGGAACTTCGCTGCCGAAGTAGCGGCTCTTCGGACCCATGTCACGAACGACCAGCTTGAACCATGCACGGGCGAAGGCATCGGCGAACTCGTTCGGATGCTCGGCCCAGCGGGCAAGGATCTTGTGGTAGGCCGGATCGGTCTTCAGGGCGATGTCCGTGGTGAACATCATGATCGGACGCATCTTGGACGGATCGTTCGGGTTTGCCGGATCCGGAGCAATCTTGTCATCCGTCTTGGTGTGCCACTGGTGAGCACCGGTCGGGCTTGTGCCCAGCACCCAGTCATTGTTCAGCAGGTTGTCAATGTACTGCGTGGTGAAGTGGATCGGATCGGCAGACCAGGAGCCTTCCAGACCGCTGGTGGACGCATCGTCAGCCGTCTGCTTGCCCTTGATGCAGTGGTCGGCCCAGCCCAGACCCTGATGTTCCACACCGTTGGCAACCGGCGGGCCGCTCAGGCAGGAGTTTGGATGGGCACCATGAGCCTTGCCGAAGGTATGACCACCGGCGATCAGGGCCACGGTTTCTTCGTCATTCATGGCCATGCGGCCGAATGCCAGACGGATCATGGCAGCGGACTTGACCGGATCAGGATCGCCGTTCGGCCCTTCCGGGTTCACGTAGATCAGGCCCATGTGCGTGGCAGCCAGCGGGTGCTTCAGAGTACCGTTCTGACCGACCTGGAAGGAGCTCTTGTTCGGGAAGAACGTCGTGCCCGGACCCCAGTAGATCAGCTCGGACTGCCAGTCATCCGGACGACCACCGACGAAGCCGAGGGTCTTGAAGCCCATCTGGTTCAGGGCAACGTCACCGGTCAGGACGATAAGGTCACCCCAGGAGAGCTTCTCACCATACTTCTTCTTGACGGGCCACAGGAGGCGCTTGGCCTTGTCGAGGCTGGCATTGTCCGGCCAGTCGTTCAGCTGGGCGAAACGCTGCTGGGCACCCTCTTCACCACCACGGCCATCGATGGCACGGTACGTACCGGCATTGTGCCAGGCCATACGGATGAAGAACGGACCATAGTTGCCGTAGTCAGCCGGCCACCAGGGCTGAGAGGTCAGCATGACCTTCTCGATGTCCTTGCGGACTTCCTGAAGGTTCAGCTGCTCAAACTTCTTGTGATAGTTCGTATAATAATCCGCACCGTACGGATCAGACTCTGAATCGTGAGCACGCAGCTTGGCCAGGTTCATGCCCTTCGGCCAGTAGTACTGGTTCGGGCTCGGAACATCGGCAGCCATGGCTGCAGAGGCGAAAGATGTCAGGGTCGTGCTGGCGATCAGCAGAGCAGCCCCGAAATTCTTCAGTTTCATCCTGATCAGTTCCCCATTCATGGATAAGATCTCGACAGATTGTATAGCAACAACGAGCCGGAGCACGATTGGAGCCGTCCCACACGCCACTACTACACATCGCAGGAGTTATATTATCGAGGGGGGATAAAACAAGTAAATCGTTATTTTTAATAACTCTTATAAGTTAACTCTTTTCAGAGAAACCCTTCCTCATAAAGGAAACCTAGCATATATACAAGGAAAACTATTATTGCAAGCCCCTCACGATACCTTTGTTATCTTTTTTTGCCAGTTTCCTGCCATTTTCGGGCCATCTCTTACAATGTGGAACCTGGCCTGACAGCTTGTGTTTCCGCCCCACACGCTACCAGCACACAGGCAAGGGCATGAAATAAAGGGGCCGCTCTTTTATCAGCTGTTAAATATTCACAACAGCCCACACCAGTAATTCTGCTTCATATCAAGCACTCTGTTACCGGATATTATATTTTCTGGAAAAAAGACTGGTGCCCAGAAGAAGACTCGAACTTCCACGTCCTTGCGGACACAGGCACCTGAAGCCTGCGCGTCTACCAATTCCGCCATCTGGGCACACTCTCTTGCGAGCATGGTGAACCGGCTGGGACTCGAACCCAGGACCATTCGATTAAAAGTCGAATGCTCTACCAACTGAGCTACCGGTTCACTTGAGGAGGCTATCTACCTGCTCCCCCGGGGAGCGTCAACCCCGGAGGCCGCAGAAAACACCACCCTCACGATTTTCTTCATCCGCCGGACGGCACGCCACCATGCGGACGGAGAATCATCAGGTTTCAGACAGTTATGTCAGTTCTCGATGTAAGCCTTGATGATATGATCCGGATTCTGGACCATGCCAGAAGCCCCGGAGCCACGCTTGATCTTGTCCACATGCTCCATGCCCTCGATCACCTGACCGGCAATGGTGTACTGGCCATCCAGGGACGGTACACGGTCGAACATGATGAAGAACTGGCTGTTGGCGGAGTTCGGGTCCATCGTGCGGGCCATGCCCAGCGTGCCACGGTCGAAGGTGGCCGTCTGGCTGAACTCGGCCGGCAGGTCAGGATAGGAGCTGCCGCCCGTCCCCGTGCCTGTCGGGTCACCACCCTGTGCCATGAAGCCCTCGATCACACGATGGAACTTCACGCCGTTATAGAAACCCTCATTGGCCAGCGTCTCCAGACGCTCGACAGCCTTGGGGGCCAGATCGGGACGCAGGGCGATGACCACCTTGCCATCCTTCAGCTCCAGAACCAGCTTCTTGCCTGTTGTCGTACCTGTCATTGTCGTGCTCTCCCTGAGCTGATCGTTACCATCCTGACCACCGGCCCATGCCTGTGTCAGGGTTCCACCGGTCAAGGCAGAAACTGCTGCAAGACCGGCCATGAAATGTCGCCGTCTCATGTCTGTTCTCCTGTCAGTTTTGCCCGCACGAGGCGGGCGGTCATGGGGCTGACAAATGGGGAAATATCCCCCCCAAGACGGGCAATTTCCTTCACGATCCGGCTCGCCGTCGTACGGTGGCTCTCGGATGCCAGAAGAAAAACCGTTTCAATCTCCGGGGCCAGACGCCGCAGCGCACCGGAAAGCTGGGTCTCGAAATCGAAATCCCCGGCAGAACGCAGACCACGGATCACCGTGCCCGCCCCGGCCTGCCTCACGGCATCCACCAGAAGCGTGTCAAACCCGGTGACGGAAATGCGGTCCTTATGCGGCAGGGCGGCCACTTCCTGCTCCAGCAGCTCCCGTCGCTCCTCGAAACCCAGAAGGGGCCCCTTGGCATCATTGATCGCCACACCGACCACGACATGGTCGAACAGGGCCGCGGCCCGGTCGATCACGTCCAGATGACCGAACGTGACCGGGTCGAACGTGCCGGGATAGAAGCCGATGCGCCGGTCAGTCATCCGTCCCACCGGCATCAGCCGCCGGGGCAGCTCCGGTGTCTCCACCGTCCGCCCCATCAGCCTCGGTCTCACCCTCGGCGGTATCGTCCGCATCATCTTCCATCACGGGGAAGACGCTGATGATGCGCTCGTCACCATCCACACGGAAGAGCGTCACACCCCCTGCCTGACGGGACATCACACGCACCTGCTCGACCGGCAGACGGATGAGACGGCCCGTATCCGTCACCATCATCACGTCCGTGCCATCCAGCGTCACGAGCGTACCCACGACCTCACGCCCACGGCGGGCGTTGGAGAAGGTCATGTTGTTGATGCCCTGCCCGCCACGGCCGGAGACACGATAGTCATAGGCAGAGGACCGCCGCCCGAAGCCCGTGTCCGTCACGGTGAGCAGGATCTGCTCCTGCGCCTCAAGCTCGGCATAACGGTCTTCGCTCAGCGGGCTGTCAGCCAGAATCTCCTCAAGCCCTTCCTCATCGGAAGCCAGCTCGCTGCCATCCTCGATCTCTTCCTCCAGCCCCTCATCCCCGGGCTGGGCCGCCAGAACACGGCGATGGGCATTGGCAGCCCGGAGGTAAGCAGCCCGCTCCTCCACGCTGGCCTCGACATGGTTCAACACGGCTAGGGAAACGACCCGGTCACCGTCAGCAAGGCGGATGCCCCGCACACCGGTGCTGCCACGGCCAGCGAAAACACGCAGCACGTCATCCGTGATCTGGAAGCGGATGGCCCGGGCATTACGGGTGGCGAGGAACACGTCCTGCCCCTCCCGGCATGTTGCCACGCCGATCAGCTGGTCATTCTCATCCAGCTTCATGGCGATCAGACCGGAAGAACGGATGTTGCGGAAGTCGCTCAGGCGGTTGCGCCGCACGTTCCCGCTCGCCGTGGCAAAGACGAGATGCAGGTCATCCCACAGCTCCTCATCCTGCGGCAGCGGCAGAACGGCCGTGATGGTATCCTCGCCCAGCTCCGGCAGCAGGTTGACCAGTGCCCGCCCCTTGGCCGTCGGGGCTGCCTCCGGCAGGTGCCAGACCTTCATGCGGTAGGCCTTCCCGCCCGAGGAGAAGAACAGCACCCACTGGTGGGTATGGGCATTGAAGCTGCGGATGACGATGTCATCGCCTCGCCGCCCCGCTGCCGTGCGGCCACGGCCACCACGGTTCTGCGAACGGAACAGCTCCAGCGGCGTCCGCTTGATGAAACCGTCCCGTGTGATGGTCACCACCATCTGTCCCGGCTCGATCAGGCTCTCATCGGACTGGTCACCCAGCGCATCGGAGATTTCCGTGCAGCGTGGGTCAGCCAGAGCAGCACGGGCGGCCTGAAGCTCGTCCCGCATGACCTCCATGCGGCGCACATGGCTGCCAATGATCTCCAGAAGCTCCGTGATGCGGGCACTGACCTCTGCCAGCTCCGCCTGAATCTTCTCACGCTCCAGACCGGTCAGACGCTGGAGGCGCAGCTCCAGAATCCCACGGGCCTGCGCTTCTGTCAGATGGACACGGCCATCGACGATCACATTGCCTTCATCATGGATCAGCTCCAGCAGCGGCTCCACGTCGGCGGCAGGCCATGTGCGTGTCATGAGCTGCTCACGGGCCGTGGCGGCATCCGGGGCGGAACGGATGAGGGCGATCACCTCGTCAATGTTGGCCACGGCCAGCACCAGACCGACCAGCAGATGCCCCCGATCCCTCGCCTTGTTCAGGTCGAAACGGGCACGGCGGAGAATCACATCCTCACGGAAGCGGATGAAGGCCTCCAGCACGTCCCGCAGCCCCATGGTGCGGGGGCGGCCTTCATCCAGTGCCAGCATGTTGACGCTGAAGCTCGTCTGAAGCTGGGTGAAACGGTAAAGCTGGTTCAGCACCACTTCCGGCGTGGCGTCACGCTTCAGCTCGATCACCACCCGCATGCCGGAACGGTCACTTTCATCCCGGATGTCGGAAATGCCTTCAATGTCCTTGGAGCGGACGAGATCGGCAATCTTCTCCTGCAGTGTGGCCTTGTTGACCTGATATGGAATCTCCGTCACCACGATGGCGAAGCGGTCCTTGCGGATCTCCTCGATCTCGGCACGGGCACGGACAGGGATGGAGCCACGGCCCGTCTCATAGGCCTGCCGGATGCCCCGACGGCCCATGATGATCCCGCCGGTCGGGAAATCCGGCCCCGGGACGATCTGCATCAGCTCTTCCAGCGTCATGTCCGGGTTGGCGATCAGGGCCAGAACGGCATCGATCACCTCGCCCGGATTGTGGGGCGGGATGTTGGTGGCCATGCCCACCGCAATGCCGGACGCCCCATTGACCAGAAGATTCGGGAAGGCAGCCGGAAGAACCTGCGGCTCCTGCTCGCTCTCGTCATAGTTGGGCTGGAAGGCGACCGTATCCCGGTCAATGTCATCCAGCAGGAAGGAGGCAGATTTGGCCAGCCGGGCCTCGGTGTAGCGCATGGCCGCCGGACTGTCGCCATCGACAGACCCGAAATTGCCCTGCCCATCCACCAGCCGCACACGCATGGACCAGGACTGCGCCATGCGCACCATGGCGTCGTAAATGGAACTGTCACCATGCGGGTGATATTTACCCATCACGTCACCGACCGCACGGGCCGACTTGCGGTAGGGCTTGTCCGCCGTGAAACCACTCTCCCGCATGGCGTACAGGATACGCCGGTGCACGGGCTTGAGGCCGTCACGCACATCTGGCAGCGCACGGGAAACAATCACCGACATCGCATAGGCCAGATAGGAGGAACGCATTTCCTCTTCAATCGTCACCGGGAGGCGGTCGGAAGGCAAAATATCGTGCGGCTCGCTCAAGACAGGTCCACCAGTTTTCTGTAAATGGTCAGTGATCGAGCATAACCCATTCTACCTCAGGTGCCTAGTTCCTCCCCACCCGCCCTGCTGCAACGTGACCGGATACCCCGCCCCTCCCCCATGCCTTTTTCTCCTCCTCTTCCTGCCCCCCACATCACGGAACTGCCATGGTGCCCCCCGGAGCGGCTCTTCCCCCTCTGCCGGGAGGGAGGCGCATCCGTCTTTCTCGATAGCGGCGGCCCGGCAGAACAGGAACGGCATCGCTGGAGCTTCCTCTGTCCCCGTCCGGCCGGACGGCTCACCCTGCCCCTGGCGGAGATGCACCATCTCCCGCAGCATCTGCGGGCCTTTCTGGCCGCCCATGCACCGGCGGGCCGCCCTTCCCCCCATCTGCCGGAACTTCCCTTCACCGGCGGCGTGATCGGCCTGCTCAGCTATGAGGCCGGCATGGCCCGTGAGGGCCTCACCTCCCGCCACGCAACGGGCTGCCCCGCCTTCACAGCACTGGCCTGCCGGGACCTGTTCATTTTCGACAGGCGGGAGCAGAGGCTCTGGTGGGCCAGTGCGGACGGCACCCCACCACCGGGCCAGCCCGCCACCACGGCCAGACCGGACCACCCGGGGCCGTCTCTCACTCCCGTGGCCGAACAGGATGCCGCCACGTGGCAGGCTGCCGTCCGGACCGTGCAGGAGTACATTGCGGCCGGAGACATCTTTCAGGCCAACCTGACAATGCGCTGGGTCGCCCCCCGCCCGGAGACGCTCGATCTGCACGCCCTCTACAATCAGCTCCGCACTCGCTGCCCGGCCCCTTTCGGGGCCTGGTTCCACACGCCGGACTTCACGCTGCTCAGTGCCTCGGTCGAACGCTTTCTTTCACTGGACCGTCAGGGACGCATCGAGACACGGCCCATCAAGGGCACCTGCCCCGTCAGTGATGATCCCCAGCAGAATGACGCCCTGAAAGAGGCCCTCCACAGGGATGAGAAAGAGCTGGCCGAGAACCTGATGATCACCGACCTCATGCGCCACGACATCGGCAGGGTCTGTCAGCTGGGCAGTGTGAATGTTCCGCAGCTTTTTGCCGTGGAACGGTTCGCTCACGTTCACCATCTCGTCTCCAGCGTGACGGGGCAGCTTCAAAGGGACCATGATGCCACCGACCTTCTGGCAGCCACGATTCCCCCCGGTTCCGTCACCGGAGCCCCGAAATACCGGGCCATGCAGATCATTGATGAGGTCGAGTCTTCTGCCAGAGGAGCCTATTGCGGCACGCTTTTCCGGCTGGGCTGGGATGGTGCGCTGGACAGTTCCGTCATCATCCGCAGCATCAGCGCCACAGCCAGCCATTTGCAGGTAGGAGCCGGTGGGGGCATCACCTACCCTTCACATCCAGAGCGGGAATATGAGGAAATGTGCCTCAAGGCCGCTCCCCTGCTGGCCGTCCTGCGTGACCATGGAGCCTGATGCATGGCACCCACACCCTGCCCCTTTCTCTGGCTCAATGACCAGCTGCTCCCGGCGGACAGTCCAGCCATCATGGCACAGGACCGTGGTTTTCTGCTGGGTGATGGGCTTTTTGAAACCATGCAGCTTCGCCACGGAGCTGCCCCCCGGCTGGAAGCCCATCTGGCACGGCTGGAAGATGGCTGCCATACCCTGCGCCTGCCCTTTCCCGGACGGGACACGATCCGACAGGCCCTGCCCCACCTGATGGCTGCCAACAGCCTGACGGATGGTTCCGCCCGCCTGACCCTCACACGAGGCCCCGGCCCAAGAGGGCTGGCTCCGCCTGTCAGACCACACACCACACTGCTCATCACGACAGCCCCGCCGTCAGAACAGTCCGCTCCCCCCGTCCGGCTGCATGTCAGCACGCAGCGACGGGACAGGCAGGCCGTGCTGAACCGGGTGAAGTCCCTCAACGCCCTGCCCGCCATCCTTGCCCGCATGGAAGCACGGGAAAAAGGGGCCGATGATGCCCTCTGGCTCACCCACGAGGGTGAGATTGCCGAAGCCACAGCCGCCAGCTTTCTGGCCCTGCTGGATGGGCAGATCGTCACGCCACCCCTCTCCGCCGGAATCCTGCCCGGAATCTCCCGGGGCCGCCTGCTCTCTGCCGGTCTCTGCACGGAACGCCTCCTGACGGAAGCCGACATTCCCAAGTTCCAGGGGGCCTGGCTCATCACGGCCCTGAGCCTGACCCCGGTCGCCGCCATAGGGACGCAGGCGCTGCCACTTCAGCCGGAACAGACGGGCCGGCTGCGGCATTTTCTTTATGACGCCTCATGACGTCTCCATCTGGACCATTGAATCCCTGCCGATCAACAGCCACATCTTCCCCCATGACTGCTGACAAACACACCGCTCCCGCCCTGCCCAAGGCCCCCGTGGCCCGGCGCAATCCCGTCGTGCTGGAACAGCTCGGCCGCACCCGTACGGATTCCTACGCATGGATGAAGGACGAAAACTGGCAGAAGGTCCTGCGGGACCCGTCCGTCCTGCGGGATGACATACGCTCCCATCTGAAACAGGAAAACGCCTATACGGAGGCCGTCCTCGCCGGAACGGTGCCGCTTCAGGAAGACCTCTTCAAGGAGATGGTCGGCCGCATTCCTCCGGCAGAAGAGTCCGTGCCGCTGCCTGACGGGCCGTGGCTGTACGGCCTGCGCTTCGAGAAGGACGCCCAGTACCCGCTCCATGTCCGCCGCCCCCGCAAGGCCGGGGCCAGCGAGGCCGACGGACCGGAAGAAATCCTGCTGGACGTGAACGAACTGGCCGCCCGGCACAGCTTCTACAGCCTCGCCCAGGCCGCCCACACAGAGGACCACCGTTATTACGTCTATGCCGAGGACGTGCAGGGGTCGGAAGTCTACCGGATTCAGGTCAAGGACCTTGCCACGGGTGAACTCTGCGCCCCCGCCGTGGAAAGCAGCACGGGCAGCTTCACCCTCTCCCCGGACAGCCAGCATCTCTTCTGGATCTACCGGGACGACAATGGTCGCCCCTCCCGCATCTATCGCCGCCCGCTTCTGGGTGATGAGGACACGCTCATCTTTGACGAAACCGACCCCGGCTTCTTCCTCAGCATCGGTGTCAGTGCCTCCCGGAAATGGATCGCCATTGAAAGGGGTGACCATGACACGAACGAGACCCTGCTCATCCCCGCCTCAGACCCGACGGCCATGCCCAAAGTCGCTGCACCGCTGGTGCGGGGGGAACGCTACAGCCTGACCCACTGGCAGGACCGCTTCATCGTCCTGACCAACGCAGGCGGGGCCGTGGACTTCAAGCTGATGACGGCCCCGGAAGCCACGCCGGACCGTGCCCACTGGCAGGAGTTCCTGCCCCATGAGGAAGGCCATTTCCTCCTCGGTGTCAGTGCCGGGAAGGACCATCTGGCCTGGCTGGAGCGGCGCAACGGCAATACGGAAATCTTCACCCTCAGCCGTGAGGACGCCGACAGGGGCGACATCCGCCGCCATGCCCGCCATATCAGCATGGACGAACCCGCCTATACGCTCAGCCTGCTGGGCGTGCTGGAATATGACCAGCCCTTCCTGCGCTACATCTACCAGTCCCCCACGACCCCGGCGCACTGGTATGATTATGACATGCGGACAGGGGAGAAAAACCTCCGCAAGGTGCGGGAGGTTCCCTCGGGCCACGACCCTGCCGCCTATGAAACACGCCGCCTGTTCGCCCGGGCTGATGATGGCGCCATGGTGCCCGTCACCCTCCTGATGAAGAAGGGGACGAAGCTGGATGGGCAGAATCCCATGCTGCTGTACGGCTATGGTTCCTACGGCATCTCCATGGAGGCCAGCTTCTCCACCACCGCCCTCAGCCTCGTGGACCGTGGCGTGATCCATGCCACGGCCCACGTGCGGGGTGGCAGTGAAAAGGGCTGGAACTGGTTCCTTGAAGGGCGGGCGACCAAGAAAACCAACAGCTTCACCGACTTCATCAGCTGTGCCCGGCACCTGATTGCCGAAGGCTACACCGCCCCCCGCCGCATCGTGGCGCATGGGGGCTCGGCAGGCGGGCTGCTGATGGGAGCCGTTGCCAACATGGCACCGGAGCTGTTTGCCGGTATCGCCGCACAGGTACCGTTCGTGGACATGCTGAACACCATGTCGGACGTCTCCCTGCCGCTTACGCCGCCGGAATGGCCGGAATGGGGTAACCCGCTGACGGACCCGGAGGCTTACGACCTCATCGCCAGCTATTCTCCCTATGACAATATCCGCCCCGTCTCCTACCCGGCCATTCTGGCCCTGGGAGGGTTGTCCGACCCACGGGTAACCTACTGGGAGCCTGCCAAATGGATCGCCCGCCTGCGGGAAGAGGCACGGGGGGGGCCCTTCCTCTGCCAGATCAACATGGAGGCAGGGCATGGTGGGTCTTCGGGGCGCTTTGCCCGCCTGAAGGAAGTGGCTCTCGTGCAGGCCTTCGCCCTCTGGAGCCTGAAACAGGCAGAAAACTGACCTCCTGAAAGAAAAGCCCCTGCTCCTTTTACGGAACAGGGGCTTTTTCCTGGCGGTCCCGCCCACTTACTGGAGATCGTCGCCCTGATCTTCCGAATCGAGTTCAGAGAGCTGGTTACATATCTTGCCCAGCCGTGCATTCTGCCCGGCAACCCCACCCCCACAGGCCGTGCGTGCATCCCGGCCGCAGCTGGCAATCACGCTCTCCATGTCCGATTCCAGCACATCCCGTAGAAGACCGACATCGAAGCTGCGCTGGGCCGTTTCCTCGTCATCCAGCTGCTTCTGCACCCTGCGCATCTCATCCAGGGTCTTCAGGCACTGGTTGCCCGCCGAATTCGGGCTGACCCGCAGAACAGCAAGGATATTGTTCACCACGACGCCCTTGGCATTCACGGCTGGGTCGTCATCATCCGTTCGGGCCGCCCCCCCTGCCCAGGCCTGGCTGGCCAGACAGAGGCTCCCCAGGAAAAGAACCGGCACGAGCTTGCGGAAACATGAAGGACGAAAAGATGGAAACTGGCTCATGCCGGGCAACATAATCTGAAAAGGATCAGGAAGAAATGGGGTTTTGGCCGCCACAACCTTGACTCACCCCCAAAGGACAGGGTATGCGGACGCCAAGTTTCGCGGGCGTCTCAGCCCTGCATTATGAGAGCCGCTGTCCGGAAGGGCAGGCAGGCCTGTCTTTTCTGTCGGGGAGCCTGAACATCATGAAGATCCGTAACAGCCTGAAGTCCGCCAAGGTTCGTGACAAGAACTGCCGTGTCGTGCGTCGTCGCGGCCGCGTGTATGTCATCAACAAGCAGAACCCGCGCATGAAGGCCCGTCAGGGCTGAGCTGACAGACGGATGGGACGGTGCGGCATGTCCACGGCTCCGCTGCGCCACCCTGTCTTTCATGCTCTGAAGCGTGAAGCCCCCTCCGGGGGGCTGAGGCCTCCCGCTTTTCGGCTGGGGGCTTTTTTTATGGCGGCGGCCTGTCTACTCTACAGTGCAGGGCCAGCGGCCATGGCAGCCACCGCTCCGGCCCACAAGCCAGTGCAGGGCCAGCCCCATGCAGCAATACCCGCACCCGACTCCAAAAACAGCCTTCATGTTCCACCGCCCCCAAAGCCGCACAGCCCGAGCCTGAAAGAAAAGCTGGAACAGACCGAGCAGGCCATTGCCAGCGAACAGGATGACCAGAAGGCCCACAGCCTGATGAAAAAGGCTGACACGCTGCGCCTCTACAGTGTCAAGAACAGTGGCCGCATCCTGCTCAGCGAGGCACAGGCTGAACTCAAACAGGGCCATACAGGTGACGCTGAAAAAGACCTCTCCGCGGCTCTGACCCTCCAGCCCGACAACGCCTTCCTCCGCCGCCAGCGGGCTGCCGTCCGCTTTCTCGGCAATGATCTGACAGGAGCCGTGCAGGACCTTCAGGTGGCGCTGGTGCATGACCCTGGCGATGCCCAGAGCTGGGACATTCTGGCCCACACGCAGGAACATCTCCATCATCCCCATCAGGCCCTCCATGCCTATACCGAGGCCCTGACACACGCCCCCCTGCTCCCGGACGGACAGAAACGCTACCGGCAGCTGGAACAGCAGGCCAACGGCATCCCGGACTGACCTTTCCCGGTTACATGAAAGACACCGGGTCCACGTCCACGTCGATGCGGGCATCATTCTTGCGGGGCGCACCGTCCAGCCACCGCCTCAGCAGGGGCTGAAGGGCGATGTCCCGCCGGGTCCGCAGGAGAAGACGGTAACGGTAGCGGTCCCGCAACAGGGCCAGAGGGGCCGGAGCCGGCCCCAGAACCTGAATCCCCTCCCCCCGTGGGGCGTGCATGGCCAGCAGGCGGGCCAGCTCCTCCGCCTGCCGCTCCTTCGGCGCACTGACGATCACGGCAGCAAGACGCCCGTAAGGAGGCCAGAATCCCGGACGACGCTGGGCAGCCTCCTGCTCCATGAAGCTGATGAAGTCATTGGCCAGCAGGGCCTTCATCACCGGGTGATCGCCCGCATAGCTCTGCAACATAACCTGCCCCGGCTTTGTCCCACGCCCTGCACGCCCCGCCACCTGATGCAGCAGCTGCATGGTCCGTTCCGCCGCCCGCAAGTCACCCCCACCCAGCCCGAGGTCCGCATCCACCACCCCGACCAGTGTCAGGTCCGGGAAGTGCCAGCCCTTGGCCACGACCTGCGTGCCAATGATGAGGTCCACCTCCCTGCTGGCGATTTTCCGCACGGCCTCTTCCATGGCCGTGGGCGAGGTCAGCGTGTCGGAGGCCATGCTCAGCAGCCGTGCATCCGGGAAGCGGGCCTGTGCCTCCTCATGAATGCGCTCCACCCCCGGGCCGATCGGCACGAGACTGTCCTGCGCCCCGCAGGATGGACAGGCACTGACAAGTGGCTGGGTGTATTCACAGTGATGACAGGCCAGAATCCGGCGGCGCCTGTGCTCCACCATCCACGCCGAACAATGAGGACATTGCAGGCGGTGCCCACAGGCACGGCACAACGTCATCGGCGCATAGCCACGCCGGTTCAGAAACAGCATGCTCTGCTCCCCGGCCTTCATCCGCTCTTCAATGCTCTCACAGAGCAGAGGGGATAGAAACTGCCCCCGCTCCGGGCCATGCTCCTTCATGTCGATCAGGGTGATCTCCGGCATCTGGGCCGTTCCATGCCGGGCCTCCAGCACCTCATGACGGAAGCGCCCCTTCTGCACATTGACGAGCGTCTCCATGGACGGTGTGGCGGAGACGAGAATGACCGCCCCCTGCACCAGCCTCGCCCGCACGATGGCCATGTCCCGCCCGTGATAGAGAACGCCTTCTTCCTGCTTGTAGGTGTTCTCGTGTTCCTCATCGACCACCACAAGCCCGAGACGGGCAAAAGGCAGGAACAGGGCAGAGCGTGCCCCCACGACAACCTGCTGCCGTCCCTCGGCAATGGCGCACCATGTCTCCCGCCGTGTCTTCTGCCCCAGCTCGGAATGCCAGACGGCAGGCCGGATGCCGAAGCGCCGTTCAAAACGGTCCGTCCACTGGGCCGTCAGGACGATCTCCGGCAGCAGCACCAGTACCTGCCTGCCCTGCCTCAGGCACGCTGCCACAGCCTCGAAATAGACCTCCGTCTTGCCGGACCCCGTCACCCCCTCCAGCAGCGTGACATTGAAGGTCCGCTCCTCCACGCCGGCCACCAGAGCCTCCGCCGCCTCGGCCTGCTCTGCGGAAAGGGTCGGCGGGGCATGGTCCGGGTCCGCCTGTCCGGCAGGGGATGGTACCTCCATGAGGCACTCTTCCAGCACCCCTGCATTGGCCAGACCCCGGATCACCGCCGCACTGGCCCCGCTCTGCGCCGCCAGCATCGCCGTGGTGCCGGGACCACCCTGTTCCAGAGCCTCCAGAACGGCCCTGCGGGCCGGGGTCAGACGCAGCGTGTCCGGCAGGGGGCCGGGTTTCCGCATCCAGCCCATGAGGGGTTTCATGCTGCCCGCCTGCGCCGGAACCCGCAGGGCAATGGCCAGCACCATGCCCGGCGCACTCAGGCCATAGGCCGCCACCCAGTCGATGAACTGGCGGAGATCATCCGGGAGGGGCGGTACATGTTCCAGCACGGCCGAGATGGGACGCAGTTTTGCAAAAGCGAACGTTTTCCCTCTGGAGACCGGACGGAAATCGACAGGAAGATGGGCTGGCTCGCCGTCCCACACACAACCTGTCAGCTCCTGCCGCCCCAGCGGCACACGCACCAGCGTTCCCGGTGCCAGAAGCCTGTCGGACCGATAATCCAGCGGGCCATCGAAGGGACGGGGCACCAGAACGGAAAGACGATGACCGGCTTCCATTCTCCTGCTATGGGGAGGGAGGCTGTTTTCTGCCATGTCTTCATCCTAACCTCTCCGGCAGGGAAATACCATGCGCCTTCCATTTGGAAGCCCCCCCTCCAGCGCCATGACCATTCATACGGCCCATGAGGCCCTCACGGCCTGGCAGGACTGGCTGACCCATGAGAAAAGAGCCAGCAAGGCCACACGGACAGCCTATCTGCACGATGTCTCCCTCGCTCTCGGTTTCTTCAGCCGCCACTTTGGTGGGGACCTGCCGCTGGAAGCACTGGGCAAGCTGACACTGGCTGATTTCCGCTCATGGCTGGCCCATGAAACGAACCGGGCCGAAAAGATGGCCCGCCTCCATCCTGGCAGCCGTCACACGCCAGATGGCCACGCCCGCAGCCGGGCCCGCCGCATCTCCGCTCTGCGGGCCTTTTACCGCTATCTGGAAAAAGAACACCGCATCACCAATCCGGCCCTCACCCTCCTGCGCAGCCCCCGGCTGAAAACCCGCCTCCCCCGCCCTCTGACGCCGGAAACCGCACGCACGGCCCCGGACGGTATTGCCGACCAGACAGCCGATGGCCATTTTGCCCTGCGGGATGCCGCCCTGTTCACCCTGCTATATGGCACGGGCCTGCGCATCAGCGAGGGACTGTCCCTCAATGTCGGTGACGTGGAGCGGATCAGCGATGACATTCTGTTTGTCACAGGCAAGGGAGGGAAGGAAAGAGCCGTGCCTGTCCTGCCCGCCGTCCGGGATGCTCTGGGACGCTGGCTGGCCGTCCATCCCTCACCCCATGCCAGTGCACCGCTTTTCTGCGGCGTACGGGGTGGACGCCTCAATCCGGGTGTGGCCCAACGGGCCATGCGGCAATGGCGCCTGATGGAAGGACTGCCCGATTCTGCCACCCCCCACGCCCTGCGCCATGCCTTCGCCTCCCACCTGCTCCAGAATGGAGCAGACCTGCGAGCGATTCAGGAACTTCTGGGTCATGCCAGCCTGTCCAGCACACAGATATACACGCTGGCAGACGAGCATCACCTCATGGAGGTCTGGCAGAAGGCCCATCCCCGGGCCGACCGTTGACAGCTCCTTCCTGATCCAGACTGACCTTTCATTGCCGACCTCTTCGGACAGACCCATCATCCCATGACGACGCACGCTTCCCGTTTCCTCCCTTTCCTCACCGGCATCATTCTGGCATTTGGCAGTTCCTTCATGGCGTCTTCTGCGGCTCTGGCCTCCAGCCCCGAACCGGCCTGCCGCCAGACCCACATCACCACGCTGCCCCTCAAGGAAACAGGCTATTACCTGACGACCGTGGCGCAGATTCATGGCCATTCCCTCTCCATGATCGTGGATACAGGGTCCGAGGGCAGCCTGCTGACACCAGATGCCATCACCCACCTGCATCTCACCCCCAATGAGGAAGATGCCACCATCATCTCCGGGCCGGACGGACGGGGGCATGTAGTGCCGACCATCCAGCTGACGACCATCACGCTTGGACAGCTCACCTATCACCATCCTGTCCTGCCTTTGGGCACCCTGCCGGGATTCCCCGCCATACAGCCCCCCGTGCTGGGGCTGATCGGCATGGACCTGCTCGGCCATTATGATCTGGACCTCGACCTGCCCCATCACCGGCTCAGCCTGTGGGACATCCATACCGGGTCCCTCCTCTGCCGCCAGCCGCCTTTCTGGTCCACACCGGGGCAGCGGCTTGTCGCCCAACGCATCCGCAACCGGTTCTTCATCCCCTTCACGCTGGATGGTCAGAAAGGGCTGGCGCTGATCGACAGCGGGGCCCGCTCCCACATCATCAGCCGGGACTTCGTCCACAGGCTCGGCATCACGAAAGAGCAGCTGGACCGGGACCCCGGCGGGACCAGCGCAGGCATTGGCGACAGGGAACACCGCTATCACTGGCACCGTTTCAACCGCCTCACCCTTGGCGGGCAGACCCAGCTGCACCCGGTCCTCACCGTCACTTCCCTGCATGAACAGGCCGACATGCTCCTCGGAGCCGACTGGCTGATCCATCATCAGCTCTGGCTCTCGGCAGGGCCAGAGGGGGCCGTTTTCATACACGCCCCCTGAAATGGAATTTTCATGAAGAAAAACGTAAAAAAGTGATATTTCTCTATTGCCAACAACACCGTATCCCGCTAGATAGACGCCATCCCAAGGGAACGACGCTTTTCCAGAAAAGCTGAAGACTGCGGGTGTAGCTCAGTTGGTTAGAGCGCCGGCCTGTCACGCCGGAGGTCGCGGGTTCGAGCCCCGTCACTCGCGCCACTCTTTTTCAAAAGGGTGGCGTTTTTTATTCCCTCCTCTCCCCCTTGATATCATGATCCGCCTTCTGCTGCGGAAAGATCGTTTCGGCCCTTTCAGGCAAGAAAATCCTTGCATCCTGAACGCAGCTGCCCGACATCTCTGCCCATGCCTTATATCGTCAAGGAACTATTCGCCACATTGCAGGGTGAGGGTGCCCATTCCGGGCGTGCGGCCATATTCTGCCGGTTCACCGGCTGCAATCTCTGGTCCGGCCGGGAAGAGGACCGCCACAAGGCCCAGTGCACCTTCTGCGACACGGACTTCATCGGGACGGACGGCCCCGGCGGAGGCCGCTTTGCCACGGCTGAAGCTCTGGCCGCTGCGCTGGATGACTGCTGGCAGGCCCACACTGCGGACGTGACCCGGCGTTATGTCGTCTTCACCGGTGGGGAGCCCCTGCTCCAGCTTGATGCAGCCCTGATCGCCGCCACAAGGGCCCGTGGTTTCACCATCGCCGTGGAAACCAATGGCAGTCTTCCTGCCCCTGAAGGAATCGACTGGGTCTGCGTCAGCCCCAAACCCGGCCAGCCGCTGAAACAGACACATGGCCATGAGCTGAAGCTCGTCTATCCACAGGACACCCTGACGCCGGAACAGTTTGCGGCGTGCGACTTCCAGCATTTCTGGCTACAACCCATGGATGGACCGGACCGCCCTGCCAATACGGAAAAGGCCGTGCGCTACTGCCAGACCCACCCGCAATGGCGGCTGAGCCTGCAAACCCACAAACTGATCGGAATCCCCTGATGACGACACCCGCCTCCCCCTCCGCCAGCCATCAGGCCGCCCGGAACCGCCGTGCGCTCGTCCTCTTCTCCGGTGGGCAGGATTCCGCCACCTGTCTGGCCTGGGCACTGCATCATTTCGACCATGTGGAGACGGTCGGCTTCGCCTACGGGCAGCGTCACGCCGTGGAGCTGGAGTGCCGCACCACCCTGCGGCAGAGCATCAGTGCCCAGAATCCCGCATGGGCAGAAAAGCTGGGAGAGGATCACACGATCGACCTGGCCAGCCTCGGCGCCCTCTCTGATACCGCCCTGACACGGGATGCCGAGATCAGCATGGGGGAGAACGGGCTGCCCAACACCTTCGTGCCGGGCCGGAACCTGATCTTCCTGACCTTCGCCGCTGCCCTCGCCTTCCGCCGCAGCATCCGCCACATCATCACCGGTGTGTGCGAGACGGACTATTCCGGCTATCCCGACTGCCGGGATGACACCATCAAGGCCCTTCAGGTTGCCCTCAATCTGGGCATGGAGCAGCGTTTCGTCCTCCACACGCCGCTCATGTGGATCAACAAGGCACAGACATGGCGGCTCTGCCACGATCTGGGCGGAGCTGACCTGACAGAAACCATCCGCCATGAGAGCCATTCCTGCTATAAGGGAGACCGTACCCATGAACATGCATGGGGATTCGGCTGTGGAGACTGCCCCGCCTGTGCCCTGCGTGCCGAAGGGTGGCGGCAGTATCAGGAGGGGGCATGAGCGACATCACCCGGACAGAACTGGTTTTCACACGGCGTTTCTGCATGGGGCACCGGCTCATCTCAGGCAGCAGCGAGCGTTGTGCCATCCCGCACGGGCATAACGAATATGTCACCGTCACGCTGGTGCCCGGCCCCAACGCTCCGCAGGACCGGCGGCTGGATGGGCACGGCAACATGCTGCTGCCCTTTGCCGAGGCCAAGGGCCGCTGGCACCGCTTCATCGACGAACGGATGGACCACAGTTTCCAGCTTTCCGAGTCTGACCCGCTTCTGGGCTGGTTTGCCGAGCATGAACCCCAGCGGCTGGACCGCCTTGTCGTCACGCCCGGCGACCCGACGACGGAACTGCTCGCCGCCCTGCTGATGAGCAAACTTCAGGCGTTCCTGACCGCCCAGGGCGGGCTGCTGTCCCCCGCCTCGCTCGAGATCAAGGAGACGCCCACCAACACGGTGCGCCTGCATGGCGACCCGTCCCTCTATCTCCCGCTGGTGGACCGCCCGGCAGACCGATGCTGGTGGCACCGGGCCGACGACACCACACGGGACTGACACCACCTCACAAAGCGGTCTCAGTCCCGCATCAGGGCCATGACTTCCTGCCGGGCCTGAGCATCATCGGCCCAGAGACCGTAAGAGCCTGTCGTCACGGTCGTGGCACCGGGGCTGCGGACCCCCCGCAGGCTCATGCACATATGCTCGGCTTCCACCACGACCAGAACGGCTTTCGGCTCCAGCACCTCAACCATCGCCTGCACGATCTGATCTGTCAGACGCTCCTGAAGCTGCGGGCGGCGGGCATAGCCTTCCACGACACGGGCCAGCTTGCTCAGCCCCGTCAGGCGGCCACCTTCCGGCAGATAGGCCACATGGGCACGCCCCAGAACCGGCAGGAGATGATGCTCGCAGGTGGACTGGAAGCGTATGTCCTTCACCAGCACCATGCCGCCATGCTGGTCGGCACTGAACTGCTTTTTCAGGTGGTCCCGCGGGTCCTCATACAGGCCGGAGAAAATCTCCAGATACATCTTGGCCACACGGTCCGGCGTATCCCGCAACCCTTCACGGGAGGGGTCTTCCCCTATGGCCAGCAGAAGCTCCCGCACGCCTCCGGCAATGCGGCTGATGGCGTCCTCCGGCCGGGTGATCGCTCCGGCGGCACCCTCCGGTGTCGGGGCCTGTTTCCCCGGAATCCCTGTCTCATTGGCTGACATTCAGCATCCCCCAAAGTTCATCCACCCTGCCCCGGCCTGCGCCGTGTGACATCCCCAGCTATACGATCCAACCCTGCTAACGCTTCCTTCACGGAACGTCCAGCGATCTCAAGCTCCGGCTCCAGCTCGGCAAGGGGTTCCAGCACGAAGGCACGGTCAAAAAGATGACGATGGGGAAGTGTCAGAAGAGGATGGCACACGGTGCCATCCCCATGGAAAAGCAGGTCCACATCCACCGCCCGCTCGCCCCAGCGTCGCCCGGGCACACGGCCCAGCGACCGCTCGATCTCCTTGCACAGCCCCAGAACGGCCTGCGGGGGCAGGACCGTCCGCCCCAGGGCGGCGATATTCACGAAGGGAGGCTGATCTTCCACACCCCACGGAGCACTGTCGTAAAAAGAGGAAACCGCCTCGATCTCCAGCCCCGGCTGATGGCCCAGAGCCTCCACGGCAGCCCGCAGCACGGCCTCCCGCTCGCCCAGATTGGCCCCGAGCGAAAAACCGACCCGGTATTCCCGCTGCTGCGTCACCGTGACGGATACATCCTCCACCGCATGGGGCACAGGGGCTGAAGGCTTGCGCACCGTGACGGACACATCCTGCACGGCGGGGCAGTCCGCCAGCACGGCAGTGCCTATCCGCCCGGCCAGAGTTTCGATCAGCTTGCAGGGACCAGCCTGAAAGACCCGCTCGGCACTCTGGCAGAGCTGCCCGTAACAGACGGCCTGTGTATAATCATCCCCCGCAATCGCTACCGACAGGTCAGCCCGAACCTCCAGCGACACATAGAAACGCTGACCGAGACGGGTTTCTTCCTCATGTACGCCATGATGCCCGAACAGGCAGAGATCATGCACCCGCACATGGGTCAGGGACGGAATGATCACTCGACATCTCCCTTCACCATTCCATTCACGGCCAGCAGGGCGGTCATGTCCAGCATGTCCCTGTGTGCCTGCACGTCATGCACCCGCACCATGCAGGCCCCCTGCGTCGCCCCGTAAAGATTGACCGCCAGCGTCGCTGGCAGACGGTCATGCACTTCCCGCCCCAGCAGCCTGCCGAACATGGATTTGCGGGACACGCCCAGCAGCACGGGCAGGCCGTAATAGGCCTCCAGCCGCCGCATGTTCTGCACAGCCCAGAGATTCTGCATCACCGTCTTGCCGAACCCGACGCCGGGGTCCAGAAGGATGGTCTCACGGGCGATGCCTGCCCGGTCGGCCAGCTTCAGGGACCTGTCAAAGAAACGCCGCCAGTCATCCCAGAGATCAACGCTGGCATCAACCACCTCACGATTGTGCATGATGGCCACCACGGCACCGGCGGAGGCCACGACGGAAGCCATGTCCGGGTCGGCCTGCAACCCCCACACGTCATTGACCATCTGCACGCCAGCCACCAGGGCCTTCCGGGCCACGGAGGCCTTCGTGGTATCGACGGACAGGACCGCCCCCTCCCGGGCCAGAGGCGTCAGGACCGGTTCCAGACGCCGCCATTCCTCTTCCGCATCCACGGGCGTGAAACCCGGCCTCGTGGATTCCGCGCCGACATCCAGCAGGTCCGCCCCCTCGGCCAGAAGGGCATGGGCCTGCTTCAGGGCGGCCTCCGGCGTAAAGAACTGCCCGCCATCCGAGAAGGAATCCGGCGTGACATTGACGATCCCCATCAGCAGGGGCTGCCTCCATGAAGGGGAAGGACGTGCTGCCAGCCAGGCGGCCATCTGCTCCGCAAGGGTCATCATCTCAGCCTTTCACCAGCAGGGGGAGGATCACCCCTTGCGGGCTGCCTCGAGAAACTGCTCCATCTGCTCCATGCCCAGCGCACCGGGTGCCACGGCAGCCTGACCGAACAGGAAGGTCGGCGTCCCCTGCACGCCCACACTCTGGGCCTGACCAAGGTTGGCTGTCAGCAGCCCCATGACGGCCTGCCCCTTCATGTCCTTCTCGAAGCGGGCCACGTCCAGCTTCAGGCTCTTTGCCACATCACGGAGATGCTCCATGCCGGGTTTGGCCGTCTCCTCCATCAGGCGGCGGCGCATGGCGTCATACTGCCCCTGGAAGGCTGCCGCATAGATGGCCTGTGCATCCAGCAGGCTGGCATCACCCAGAACGGGAATGACCTTCTCCACCAGCCGGACATCCGGGTGTCTGGCAAGGAACTGGTCCACCACCGGGGCCATGTGGCGGCAGTAGGTGCAGCGCGGGTCCAGAAATTCCACGACCGTGACCTGCCCCTGCGGGTTGCCGCGTACGGCGTAGGATGGCGCCGTGGAAAGAGCCTGCCAGTTGGCCCGCACGGCCGCCTTCACGTGGGCTTCCTGCTGGGAACTGGCCTGCTGCTGGATGGACCGGATGGCATCGGACAGGATGCTCGGATCATTCTTCAGGGCCTCACGGACAATCTGTACGATCGCCGCCCGCTGCTTTGCGTTAAAAACCGCTTCATCCGCCGCATGGGACGTCCCCGCAAGGGACAGCCCCATGAGAGGGAGGCCAGCCAGCAGGGCCAGGGAAAATGACTTCACACGCTGTTTCATGGTCGTGCCCTCCATGGGGTTATGCAGCATTTCATGGGCGCTTGAGAAAGAGAGGGGCCCCTCCACCTGACCATGCAGGTAGAACCGCCCCGATGACCAGCCCTGTTAAACAGCAAACCGGTCTGTTTTTGAAGCCCTATCCCTTCATGAGGAACGATGATGCCGCTCCCCAGCCTACAGCCGAAGCATGTAAGACCCGTTAAAACCACCCCCTGCGGGGTTGCCCTCCCAATCCCGGCAGTTTAACGCTATCATACCTCAATCCGGGACCGCCATGATGGCAGACAGTCCCTGCAAACAGCCCTGATCGTGACCCGCAACACTGGAGAGCCGCCACCGTGGTAAAGCCTGACAGCCGGACCCCTCATCCCCCCTGCCTGTCTGACCGTCCCACTCCCCGGTGGGCGCGCGGGCTTGGTCTGCTGGCCTGCCTGAGCCTTCTGGGCAGCAGCCTTGTCGCCTGTTCTGGTGGCAGGAGCCTCAAGCATCATCTCTTCGGCCATACAGCCCCATCCGCCAGAGCCAACACAGGCATTGTGGTAGCTGATGAACCGCAGGCAGCACTGGTCGGCCGTGATGTCCTCGCCCGTGGGGGCAATGCCGCCGATGCTGCCACGGCAACGGCCTTCGCTCTGTCCGTCACACTCCCCTCCCGTGCCTCTCTGGGAGGTGGCGGGGCCTGCCTGGTTGCCCGCCCGGGCCAGCCCGCCGAGAGCATTTCCTTCCTGCCTGTTGACGGCACCGGCACGGGCGGAGACCGCCCCGCTGCCGTACCCATGATGGCCCGTGGACTGTTCCTGCTGAATCTCCGGTACGGGTCAGTCCAGCTGGGTGATACGATCGACCCGGCCATAACACTTGGCCAGCAGGGCATCACGGTCAGCCGCCAGCTGGCCAATGACATCGCCGCCGTGCAGGGGCCTCTCCTTTCCAACGAAGGAATGAAGGCCCTCTTCAGCCGGGGGGATTCCGGTGTGGCCATCCGGGAAGGGGACCAGCTGACCCAGCCCCGCCTGACGTCATTCCTCTCCCGCCTGAAACTGGTTGGGGTAGGAGACCTCTATACCGGTGCCCTGTCCGATGTTTTTGTCACACAGGCCAACAAGGCTGGTGCAGGCCTGACACGCGACGACCTGCGCCGCTCCCTGCCCGGACAGACATCTGCCCTGCATTTTACCAGCGGGCCGTATCGCCTCAGCTTCCTTGCGCCACCAGCTGATGGTGGACTGGGCAGTGCTACAGCCTTCCGCCAGAACCTGCGGGCTGAAAATGTCATCAGCGCATGGCGCCGTTCCGGCCGGACAAGCCTCCAGGAAGGCCAGATATTCATGGCCTCTGGCCAGAGCGATGCCACCGGCCTGCCCCCGCTGCCGGCCTCCACCTCCTTTGTCGTACGGGATGGCCATGGCCTGAGCGTTGGCTGCGTGCTGACAGACAACAACCTGTTTGGCACGGGGCGTCTGGCCGGCAGTACGGGGGTTGTCCTCGCTGGAGCCCCGCATGACTACCCCCGCCCGCTCCTCAGCGCTGCCATACTGGAAGCCCCCCACAAACGGATGCAGGCTGTCCTTGCAGCCTCGGGGCAGAACGACGCCGCCCAGAGCGTTGCTGATGCCCTGCGGCAGCTCGCACAGGGGCAGGCCATTGCTCCCTCTACAGGGACAGGGCAGCTCAACAGCATCGTCTGCTCCGGTGATGACTGTGTCGGACGGGCCGCCCCCAACGGGAACGGTCTGACCGCCCACACCATCACCCACTGAACCAGCAGGGAACACCACTCTGGACAGATACGCCCCAAGGGCTTGTCCAGAGCCCTTCTGAACGCCATCTGATGGGGCAGGCACATGCCCCGCCACCACTCCCTGCCCCATCATCCGGGGCCTGTCAGTCACGAGGTCTTCATGTCAGCAGACAAGAACGCAGAAAGAAGCAAAGCGCTGGATGGCGCTCTCAGCCAGATCGAACGCTCCTTCGGCAAGGGGTCCATCATGCGGCTGGGCCAGCGGCCCAAGGAGCAGGTGGATGTCATTTCCACCGGGTCGCTGGGACTGGATATCGGGCTGGGCATCGGTGGGCTGCCACGGGGCCGCATCATCGAGATTTATGGCCCGGAGAGCTCCGGCAAGACCACGCTGGCTCTCCACGCCGTGGCTGAGGCGCAAAAAAAGGGCGGTACGGCTGCCTTCATTGATGCTGAACATGCGCTGGACCCCATTTATGCCCGCAAGCTGGGGGTGGACATCGACAATCTGCTGCTCAGCCAGCCAGATGCCGGGGAACAGGCTCTGGAAATTGCTGATACGCTCGTCCGCTCCGGGGCCATCGACATTCTGGTCGTGGACTCTGTCGCTGCCCTCGTGCCCAAGGCCGAGCTGGAAGGGGAAATGGGGGACAGCCATGTCGGCCTCCATGCCCGCCTGATGAGCCAGGCCCTGCGCAAGCTGACAGGCTCCGTTTCCCGCTCCAACACCACCATCATCTTCCTGAACCAGATCCGCATGAAGATTGGCGTGATGTTCGGCAATCCGGAAACCACGACAGGCGGCAACGCCCTGAAATTCTATTCCTCCATCCGCCTGGACATCCGCCGCATCGGCTCCGTGAAGGACAAGGACGAGGTCGTGGGCAACCAGACACGGGTGAAGGTCGTCAAGAACAAGATGGCCCCCCCTTTCCGGCAGGTGGAATTCGACATCATGTATGGCGAGGGCGTCAGCAAAATGGGCGAGCTGCTGGACCTTGGCGTAAAGGCCAATGTGGTGGAGAAATCTGGCGCCTGGTTTTCTTACGACAGCACCCGCATCGGCCAGGGCCGGGAAAATGCAAAGCAGTATCTGCGTGAGCATCCTGAAATGGCTGCGGAAATTGAAAAACGGGTCCGGCAGGATGCTGGCATCATCGCTGAAGACATGATGGTTGGTGAGTCGGCAGAGGATGATACGGATTCATCCAACGAGCTGCCGCTGGACAGCACCAGCACCGGCAACCGCCGCAAAAGCTGACGGAAAGTCCTTTTGTCCCCCAGAAGCGGGGGACAAAAGAACGCCTCATGCAAAAAGCCCCGCTCCAGCATATTGGAGCGGGGCTTTTTTCCATCCAGTCCCAAGAACTGGCACTATCCCTCAGGCAGCCTGATGGGCATCACCATCCTTCTGACCACGCAGGCGACGCCACAGCTTGACACCGCGCAGGGCCATGCGGGCCGCAAACGGTGCCATCTGCGGGCGCAGCAGGCGAGGGTCATACCCTGCAAAGCGGCGCTCGTTCTCCTTGAGGCACAGCTCCATCAGCTCAACAAAATCCACCTTCTTGTCCGTCATGCTCTGGGCACCGGTCACGGTGAAATTGTTGTCCTGCGTATGCTCCACGCCATCATCATCAAAGCTGCGGACGAGGCTCAGACGCTCATAAAGCAGGAAGAACAGCACACCGATCACCCGCATCTCGAACCACGGACGGCGCCAGAGCGGCATGACGGCACGATGGTAAGCCAGCCAGTTGGCAAACAGCAGGATGTGGCGACACTCCTCCTGCATGACAGGCTCGAATGTCTCGATCAGCTCCATCGGGAACAGGCCGGCCTTCTCGGCCAGAGAAAACAGACCGAAGGCGAAGAAGCTGTCCCAGCACTCGGAGAAACCCGTCACCAGATAGGCCCATTCCGTATCCCGCGGCTCGATGTAAGGGTCTTCCGGGGCAAGCGGAATACCGTAATGCTCCACCATGCGGGCCAGAACCTCCTTGTGGCGGTTCTCTTCCCATGCATTACGGGCAATGGCGTCCTTCACATCCGGGTCGTCCAGCATGTCGGCATAGGCAGCCATGCGCAGGCGGGCCTTGCCTTCGGTCTGCACGGCGATATCCCAGATCGGCAGGGAGGTGATGCGGTGCAGCGTCTCCGGGTCCAGCTTCGGCCAGGGGATGACTGACGGCTTGTAGGGGTTGAACGTCTCCCGGAACATGTCGGCCATGGCCTTCTTGTGCTCCGGGGTACCCGGCTTCAGCGGCCCTTTGACCGGGCTGCTCCAGTGGCGGGCATCGTAGTCCACCTGCTCCAGCGTTTTTTCGGATGGGCTGTCCGGCAGATGGGAATAAATATCCGCCAGAGAGCTCTTCCCGTCCGCTTTATATGCATCGCTCACGATAAGGCTCCTTTCCTTGCTGGGACTCAGGCCTGTTCGAGATCGGCTGCCGAAGAAATGATGCGGCCAACAAGCCCGTACTCAACCGCCTCCTTCGCCGACATCCAGTAGTTGCGGTCCGTATCACGGGCCACTTTCTCGTAGGGCTGTCCCGTTTCACGCGCGAAAAGCCTGTTCAGACGTTCACGCATCTTGATGATCTCGCGGGCCTCGATATCAATATCGGTCGCCGGGCCCCGCACGCCGCCCATCGGCTGGTGCAGCAGGAACCGGGTATTGGGAAGACACAGACGCCGCTCCGGACGCCCCGCCGCAAAAATCAGCGCACCGGCAGACGCCACCCAGCCCGTACCGATGATGTTGACCGGAGCAACAGAATCCACAAAGCGGATCATGTCATGGATGGTATCGCCACTCTCCACGTGGCCGCCGGGAGAATTGACGTAAACATCAATCGGCCTGTCCGATTCCCCAGCCAGAGCCAGCAGCCTGCCCGTAATGTCACGGGCCATGCGGTCATTCACTCCACCGAAGATCAGCACCTTGCGCTGCTCGAAGAGGTGGCGCTCCACCTCCGGGGCCGGGCCGGACTTTTTCTCGTCCTCCGGAGGCCCATCCGGCTCGTCCTCCATGCGGGGACGCACCGTGGCGGTGCCATGGCGGACATCCTCTCCAGAAGAGGCAGAAGCCCGCAGGCGGGCAACATCATGGGTGTGGCATTCATCATATGTCATCATGCCGCTATCCTGCCCCTGCTTGACCTCTCTGCCAAGCCTTAAAACGACGCTTTCTTGCAGCTTTTTCATCATTTCCCATGATCGAATCAGGACCCTTTTTCTCCCTTTCTTCCCCAGTAAGGAATTGCGTCCGAGGGAAGAGACACATATCCTGCCTCCCCACCCTTTCATTCCGGGGCTTTCCTGTTTTGGCCCTGCCCCTTCCGCCCTGTTGCACGCCGGACCATGACACCCAGCCTTTTCACCCGTTCTTTCCGTTCCATTTCCACCACCCTCACACGGGGTGCCGGCCTCTTCCAGTTCGGGCTCTGCCTGCTGGCCCTGCCTGCCTTCACCGCAGGCTGCCAGCACCGTGATGCCATCGACACCACACGGGACATCGCACACGACATCATGGGCGGGGAGATCAGACGGCTGCGCCCCCCCACGCCGGGTTATGACAGGCCCGCCCCCAACATCGCCCTCATCCCCACCACCCGGCCGGAATTCCCAAGTGCCGATGCCCGGGCGATGATCACGACTCGTCTGGAGCGGGATCGCAACTACTCCCAGCGCATTTCCGCTGCTGGCGGGGCCCTGCCCATCGGCATGATGAACCCGCCACCACCCCAGCCCCAGAATGGCGGTTCCATGACGCTGGAAAGCCAGAGCAACGGGCCTGCTGCCAGCCATCCGGCCATCATCCGTCAGGACAGGTCCACCGGCCCGGCAGGCAGTGGCTCCAGCCTGATCTACCAGCCCGTCACCCATGCGCTGCCCATCCACCTGCCGGACCCCGGCCAGCCGCCAAAGCCTCTGCTTTTCCCCGGCTTTTCACTCCCCAGCACGGTTCTGCCCGTCATACCGGATTTCGATACCGCCACACCGGTCGGGGCTCTGGTGCGTTTCCAGGCCGATACCGACCATCTGGATGGAGACCAGACAGACACGTTCAACCAGATCGTAGCCCAGCGACACCGTCATCTCCTGCTCATCCGGGGCTTCGGCACGACCCTGAGCGCCCAAAGCGGCCTTTCTCCTGATGAACAGACGCATGAAATCGGTCTGGCCCTGCTCCGGGCCCGGGCCGTTGCCCAGCGTCTGGCCAGCCTCGGCGTGCCGCATGACGACATGCGCCTGACAGGGGAGGCCATCGGCGATGGCGTGCGTGTCTCTTACGAAAAGAACATCAGGGCCGGAACTGCCCCCGCCCACTGAAGGCCGCAGGACCATAGAGGCACGAACCAGGTAAAAATTCCGTCTTTTCTGCTGGTCCCCCCTTGCCGGACTGACCAGCCTCATGAAACATGGGATGCCCGTTTCCCGGGAGCCAGCCCGGCTCCCTTCCATCTGACTGATTGAGTATCATGACCGAAGAGTTCCACAAGATCCGCCGCCTGCCGCCTTATGTCTTTGCCGAAGTCAACAAGGCCAAGGCCGCCGCGCGTGCCGCCGGAGAGGATATTGTGGACCTCGGCATGGGCAACCCGGACAGCCCGCCCCCCCAGCATGTCATCGACAAGCTGGCAGAAACGCTGCGCAATCCCCGTGTGCATGGCTACTCCGTCAGCCGTGGGATTCCCGGCCTCCGAAAAGCGCAGGCCGCCTATTACGAACGCCGCTTTGGCGTGAAGCTGGACCCGGAAACGGAAATCATCGCCACGCTCGGCTCCAAGGAAGGGCTGGCCAATCTGGCCTCCGCCATCACGAGCCCCGGCGATACCATTCTGGTCCCCAACCCGTCCTACCCCATCCACCAGTTCGGCTTCATCATTGCCGGGGCCTCTGTCCGCTCCGTTCCGGCCTCGCCAGATGATGCCATGCTGGAGGCCCTGTACCGGGCCGTGCGCCACTCTGTCCCCAAGCCGACGGCGCTCATCATCAATTTCCCCTCCAACCCGACGGCCTATCTCGCCTCGAAGGAGTTCTACAGGGAGATTGTCAAATTCGCCCGGAGAGAAAACATCTGGGTCTTGTCCGATCTCGCCTATTCAGAGCTCTACTTCGGGGATGAGCCCCCGCCCTCCATTCTCTCCATTGAAGGGGCCAAGGACATTGCCGTGGAGTTCACCTCCATGTCCAAGACCTATTCCATGGCGGGGTGGCGAATCGGCTTTGCGGCTGGCAATCCCCGCCTCATCCAGGCGCTGACACGCATCAAGTCCTATCTGGATTATGGAGCGTTCACACCGGTGCAGGTTGCAGCCACCGCCGCCCTGAACGGTCCGCAGGATTATGTGGAGAACATGCGTCTGCTCTACAAGGACCGGCGTGACGTGCTCATACGTGGCCTCCATGCAGCAGGGTGGAATGTTCCGACACCGGAAGGCTCCATGTTCGCCTGGGCTCCGATTCCTCCCCAGTTCGCCCACATGGGCAGCGTGGAATTTTCCAAGCTTCTTCTGAAGGAAGCCAAGGTTGCCGTGGCGCCGGGGCTGGGCTTCGGGGAACACGGGGATGGCTTTGTCCGTATCGGGCTGGTGGAGAACAACCAGCGCCTCCGCCAGGCCACACGGTCCATCAAAAACTTCATGAACCAGCACAGCGCCCTCAAACCATAATGCCACACCCGGCCCTGCCTCCATGCAGGGCCACAGCCTGACAGGAAACCGCCTCTCATGACTTCCGTACATCGCAACACTGCCTCATCCTCCGTCACATCCCCGCTCCGGCTGGGCATTGCCGGCCTCGGGACAGTGGGTACGGGCGTCATCCGTCTGCTGCGTGAACATGCAGACCTGCTGCGCCACCGCACCGGCCGCAGCATCGAGGTCGTGGCCGTCAGCGCCCGTAACCGTACGCGGGACCGTGGGATCGACCTTTCCGGCCTCCACTGGCATGACGACCCCGTGGCTCTGGCCAATGACCCGAATGTGGACGTCGTTGTCGAACTGATGGGCGGGGCCGAAGGAACAGCCCACACGCTGGTGACAGAAGCCCTGAAGGCAGGCAAGGCCGTCGTGACGGCCAACAAGGCGCTGGTCGCCCGCCATGCAGAAGAGCTGGCCCATCTCAGCCACCAGCATGGAGCTCCTCTCCTGTTCGAGGCCGCCGTGGCGGGTGGCATCCCGGCCATCAAGGTAGTCCGGGAGGGGGTGGCGGCTGATGCCCTGACCCGTCTGGGCGGTATCCTCAATGGGACAAGCAACTTCATCCTCACCGAAATGGCCGAAACAGGCCGTGCCTTCGAGGATGTGCTGCAAGAGGCCCAGGACAAGGGTTATGCCGAGGCCGATCCCTCTGCCGACATTGATGGCTGGGACGCTGCCCACAAGCTGAGCATCCTGACAGCCATCGCCTTCCGCCCGATCGTTTTTGACAGTCTGGCTGTCAGCGGGATGCGGCGCATCACCACAGATGACATCCATCAGGCCCGCAAGCTGGGCTATGCCATCAAGATGCTGGGCGTGGCCCGACGCCTGCCGGAAGACCGTGTGGAAGCCTGGGTGCAGCCCTGCCTCATCCCGGCACGGTCCGGGCTGGCGCAGGTCAATGGCGTCTATAACGCCCTGACGACAGAAGGCCCCTTCAGTGGTCCCATCACCATCTCCGGGCAGGGTGCCGGGGAAGGCCCCACGGCCGATGCCGTCATGGCCGACGTGATCGACCTGGCCCGTGGTCATGGCCTGCCTCTCTGGGGCCGGGTGGATGAACAGGCTCCCATTCCCTGCGAACCGGTGGAGGGCCTGGTCAGCCGCTTCTATCTCCGCATCACGCTGAAGGGCTCCGTGGAGGCAGAAACGGCTCTGGAAGACATCCGCACCGTCCTCGGCAATGAAGATGTTGCCGTGGAGAAAGGACACCATCACACATCACAGAAGGGCGACGCACAGCTCATCCTGCTGACAGGGCCTGTCACGCTGGGCGGGATCAACCGCATCCTGCCCCTCCTTGAGGAAATGCCCCTGATAAAAGGCACTCCACTGGCCCTGAAAGTGGAAGACCTGCCATGACAGCCAAACAGCCCCATCACGTTCCCCATGAATATCGGGTCACGGGCCGCAATCTGGGGCTGGACCTGGCCCGTGTGACCGAGGCCGCCGCCATTGCCTCCGCCCGCTGGACCGGTCGTGGCGACAAGAATGCGGCAGATGGTGCCGCTGTTGAGGCCATGCGGAAAGCCTTTGATACGGTTGCCATCGATGGCACCGTCACCATTGGCGAGGGGGAAATGGATGAAGCCCCCATGCTGTATATCGGTGAAAAAGTGGGCTGTGGCGGACCGGAAATGGACATTGCCGTGGATCCACTGGAGGGCACCAATCTCTGCGCCCGCAGTCTGCCCAATGCCATCACGGTGGTGGCTCTGGCACAAAAAGGCTGCTTCCTCCATGCTCCTGACATCTACATGCAGAAAATTGCCGTAGGTCCCGGCCTGCCAGAAGGCGTGGTGGATATTGACGCCTCCATAGGCCAGAATCTTGCCAGCCTTGCGCAGGCAAAAAAATGTGATGTCAGCGATCTGGTCCTCTGTGCGCTGGAACGTGAGCGCCATGAGGAGCTCGTTGCCAAGGCACGGGAAGCCGGTGCCCGTGTCCGCCTGCTCAGCGATGGTGACGTGGCCGCCGTGATTGCCACCTGCCTGCCTGGCAGTGGCGTGGACATCTACGCCGGTAGCGGAGGCGCACCGGAAGGCGTTCTGGCCGCTGCCGCCATACGCTGCATGAACGGACAGATGCAGGGCCGTCTGCTCTTCGAGAATGAAGCGCAGATTACCCGCACCCGCCGCATGATCCGCCCCGACCTCGACCCCACACAGGCCCTCAGCCTGACAGACATGGCGGCCGGACCGGTCTTCTTCTGCGCTACGGGCGTGACAGCAGGCGACCTGCTACGGGGCATTGAATATCCCTCCGACAATTACATCCGTACCCATTCCGTCATGATGCGCTCAGAAAGCGGTACAATCCGTTACATGGAGACTTACCACCATTTCGACCCCCACAAGGTTTGAGCCACTCCTCCGCCCTTATGCTCCAGACGACGTCCCAGCCAGAACCTGATACCCGGGTCACTCCCGCCCTTGTCCTGAATGTCCAGCGCAGTGCGGGGCTGCGCCGCTGGGTCTGGCGGCATCCTGTCCTGGCTGAAACGGACAACCGGCTTGCGCTGGCCCTCGCCCAGAAGATGGACATCTCCGAACTGGCTGCCCGCATTCTGGCCGGGCGGGGCATTTCGGCTGGAATGGTGGAATCCTATCTGCGGCCCCGCCTGCGTGATGCCTTGCCCAACCCCTCCATCCTGCGGGACATGGATGCCACAGCCCTGCGGCTGGCAGCTGCCGTACAGGCTCGGGCAACCATAGGCATTCTGGGCGATTATGACGTGGATGGGGCCTGTGGTACGGCGCTGCTCAGCTCCACACTCACGGCTCTGGGCTGCCATGTCGTCACCCATATCCCCGACCGGCTGGCTGAAGGGTATGGCCCCAATATTCCGGCGCTGCAATCCCTGCTGGATCAAGGCGCCAGCCTGCTTGTCTGCGTGGACTGCGGCACAGCGGCCATTGATGTTCTGGACCATTTTGAAGGGCAGGCCGACCGGATCGTTCTGGATCATCACAAACCGGATGGACGGCGCCTGCCCAAAGGGCTGGTCGTGAATCCGAACCGGCTGGACTGCGAGTCCGGTCTGGGCCATCTCTGCGCCACGGCCGTTGCCTTCCTGACAGTCGTGGCCCTCCAGCGCACCCTGCGCCAGCAGGGATGGTTTGAAACCCATCACGCCCCAGACCCCATGGCCCTGCTGGACCTCACTGCTCTGGCCACCATCTGCGATGTCATGCCGTTGCAGGGCCTCAACCGTGCTCTTGTGGCACAGGGGCTGAAGGTCATGAACCGCCGTGAACGGATCGGGCTGGCCGCCCTGGCCAATGTGGCCGGGGTCAAGGCCAATGCCAGCGCCATGAGCTGCGGCTTCGCCCTTGGGCCGCGCCTCAATGCTGGTGGACGCATTGCCAGGGCTGACCAGGGCCTGCGGCTGCTCCTCAGCCAGTCCGAGCATGAAGCACAGGCCATTGCTGAAGAACTGGATGACATCAACCGCAAACGCCAGACCGTGGAAAGCCACATTCTGGATGCCGCTGTCGAGCAGGCCCGGGAACAGGTTGAGGCCGGTCATGCGGTCATTTTCCTGCATGGTGATGACTGGCACCCCGGTGTGGTTGGCATCGTGGCCGGGCGGCTGAAGGAACGATTCAACCGTCCTGCTCTGGTCGGTGCCCTGAAGGATGGTGTGGTGAAAGGCTCTGCCCGTTCCGTCACGGGTCTGGATATCGGGGCAGCCATCATCCAGGCCCATCAGTCCGGCCTGCTCCTGACGGGGGGAGGACACGCCATGGCGGCAGGATTCTCCGTAAAAGAAGAAAACTGCGCCGCCCTCCATGCCCGACTGGATGAAGCCCTTGATGAGGCCCGTCACCTCCCCCCCCAGGATGACCTGCTGCTGGATGGTGTCGTCACCATCAGGGGGGCTACCCCCACACTGGCCCAACAGATCGCCCTGCTGGCCCCCTTTGGGCCGGGCAATGAGGAACCCCTGCTGGCCATACGGGATGTCCGCTGCGTGAAGGCCGATCGGATCGGGCAGGATGGCAACACACTGCGTGTCATTCTTCAGGATGCTGATGGCTACAGCCGGATCAAGGGGCTGGTCTTTCGGGCTGGGGACAAACACTTCACCGATCTTCTGGAAGATCGCAGCCGCCCCCTGCTGCATGTAGCCGGGCAGCTGCGTCTGGAAACATGGCAGGAGCGGGAAAATCTTACTTTTTTCATTTTTGATGCCGCACGGGCTTGACGCCACCCCCGTTCCTGCCTATTAACCGCCTCACGCCTTTAGTCCCGTTCGTCTAGAGGCCTAGGACACCGCCCTTTCACGGCGGCAACACGGGTTCGAATCCCGTACGGGACGCCACATCTTCTTCCACATGAGAAGAGAACAATGTGGCCTTTCATGGGCTATCTCCCATAAATAACGGATTACGTTGCCGGGGGCCAAGCTCTCCGGCCCAGTTGAGCCGCCATGAGGCGGGGACACCCTCCCATCAGCCCTTGTGCCGATACGGATCAGCCGTCCCTCTCACCCCAGAAACACCCCCTCGACCTCCAGCAACAGCTCTGCCCGGCAGATGTCGGCAATGAAGAGAGGGGACTGCTCCAGCGGGCACTGGAAGGCCCGTGAAATACCCTCCCGCACGACCGCTGCATCTTCAGGATGACGGACATAGAGCTTCATGCTCTCAAAGCGCCCTGCTTCAAGACGGGGAAAACGTTTCCGGGCCGCATCAAGCAATGAATTGATTGTTTCAATCGTGACAGAGAGCTGCTCCTCCACCGTCGTCCCGACGGATTCATGTCCCCGGATGCTCGCCGTGCCGGAGAGATACAGAGCTGTCCGATCTGGTCCTTCCATGACGGTGGCACGGGCAAAGGACGGTGAACGCCGCCCATAACGGGGCGGGTAATGATAGGCAGGAAGCTGGCTGGGATTCTCCAGATTGACACCACCCACATGACGATGGGCGATCAGGAAGACAGCCACACCACCGGAAGAGAGGCCAATGCCCGTGGCCGCAGGCAGCTCACCCAAACCGATGCTCATGGCTTCAAACGCCTGGGAACGACCACTACAGAAATCCCGATACCGTTCCTCACCCCGGGCATTGTCCTGATTGATGGCCCCCAGATAATTCCACATCCGATAGATGTGGCCAAAACCCTTGCCCCGCGCCAGGCCAATCAGCCGTTCGTAACTGGTCTGCACCGCCTCGCAGAGCTCCGGCTGGTCTTCCACCCAGAAGGCAGCGAAAAGCAGATCACCTTCTGCACTCCAGCCGATCCCCTGTTCCAGCCCTGTCTGCCGGCCTCTGGCAGCCTGTTCGTGCCGGGTCTCACCCGATAGGGATGCTGGACACCACTGTTCGCAGGTCGCCGGCAAAGGCCCGGGCAATGTCATGTGGACACGACCATTCCGCACATCCAGCCCACCACTGGCCCCTCCATAGCAGATCGTGGCCAAGGGGGATGGCCCCGCTCTCTCTGGTTCAGAATGATAGACTGGCAGCAATACCATCATGTTTCAGGCCATCCCCTGCAAATTCACCCATCTGCCCGTGTCTTAAGCGAAAGCCCAGCCAGATGACAGGCCTTAATGGCCAGCCAGAAACCTGCCATTCATTTCAGGTCGTTCCGCATGAAAACGGCACGGCCAGCCATGAAATTCTGCTTCAGGGTGGAATGGTCATAATGCCGGATGACGAGATGGCGGATGATCATCTCCACAGCAAAGAAAACGACCGCCGCAAGGCCTGTTCCTCCCTCAAGAGGCCAACGCCATGCCCTCTCATGTGGTGCCCAGAACCACAACATGAGAGGGGCCAGTAGGGCAAGAATGAAAAAAATGCTCCATGCCCATGTCACACCCACCGTATAACGCTGCACATCCGCCCGCAGGGGAGTCCCATGCACGGCCCCGGCCAGCCGGGTCACCAACGGGACCTGCCCCCGCCTGAGAGAGCGGACAAACAGCCACAGCATCCCCCACAACATCAACCCGTAAATGGCCAGCTGGTCACACACTCTGGACAGGGCCGGAGCATACCACCCCAGTACCCCTACAACAGGTACGAGCACGAACCAGCCCGGATGCCGTCCGGACAGCAGAGCGGCCAGCTGCATCATCAGGCCAAGACAGACACAGCCTGCGGACCAGCCAGCACTTTCCGGCACCAGACTGACCAGCCCAACACCCCCGAGCAGCAGGACCAGCCGCCATGACCGGGTTGCCCACCTCTTGCTGAAGGATAAACCCGATGCTAAACTGTGATAGACCTTCCCTATCATCAATGGATTAACCTCTTAGTGACGACAGTTTCCGCTTCTCACGATCAGACGCCTCTGGAACGTGAATTGGCTGCCCATTTGACAGAGGCCGTCCAGCTGGACATGGATCCCCTGGATATTGATCCCGAAATGCCCCTCTTTGGTGAAGGGCTGGGGCTGGATTCCATCGATGTGCTGGAAATAGCCCTCATGGTCAACACACAATACGGGATCAAGCTGGAATCACATGATGATGACAACCGCAAGATCTTTCACTCCCTCCGTTCTCTTGCACACCATATCAGCACACACCGTCCGGGCTGATGCCTGCCCTGCCTGATCTGTCCCTCATCACGACGCCGGGCCGCCCCGTCTTCCATACGGCTGCGGGGCCTCTGTGCGGCACGCAGCTTCTGTCCCATGCCTGGGCACTGGCCGAGCGGCTGCCAGAGCGCCCCATCATCAACCTGCACACCAATCTGGTCCAGTTCACGCTCGTCTTTCTGGCCGCCATGATGAAGGGGCAGTATTGCCTGCTCTCCAGCAATCATGCCGTTTCCCAGCTCATGGCCCTGCAACAGGCCCATGGAGCCCTCTGCACGGGGCCGTCCCTGCCTGAATCCCTGGCCAGCCTGACCCTGCCCCCCCTTGCCGAACTGACATCATCCCGTCAGGACAACATCCAGCTGCCTGCCGGGCACGAAGCAGCGCATGTCTTTACATCCGGCAGTACCGGGCAGGCCAAAGTCCATAAAAAACGCTGGGGAGAACTGGTTGCCCGCAGCCATGCTGCCCTGCCCCTTCTGGCACCGTCCCGTCCAGACGGGACAACCCTGCTGGGTACCGTACCCCCCTACCACATGTACGGTTTTGAGACACTCATCCTGCAAAGCCTGCATACACCAACCGCCACAGCCAGCGGCCCCTGCTTCTTCCCCGGGGATGTGGAAAAGCTGCTGGACAGCACGCCATCTCCCCACACGCTCATCACCACCCCCATCCATCTGCGCTCTCTCACGACGGCCAGAGCCAGACTGCCTGGGCTGGAACGCATCATCTCGGCATCTGCTCCACTCCCCCGGGAACTGGCTCTGGAGGCTGAAGAACGCTTCCATGCGCCGGTCATGGAAATTTATGGTGCCACCGAGACTGGTTCCATCGCCAGCCGCCGGACTGTCAGCCCCGATCCGTGGCAGCTCTATGACGGGCTGACCCTGACAGCCGACCCGACTGATGACCAGACCCATATCTGCATGGCTCCCCATGCCACGCCACATCCTCTGAATGATGTCATCACCATGCAGGGGGACCGCCATTTCCATCTGGTCGACCGCAAGGGGGACCTGCTCAAGATCGCTGGCAAACGAACCTCCTACGGAGCACTCAACAAGGCCCTGCTCCAGACGGATGGCCTCCTGGACGGCTGCTTTGCTCCCCTGTTCAGCGAGGAAGACCTGAAGGAAGACCAGCCCGAACCGACACGCCTGCAGGCCTTCATCGTTGCGGGAACCGAGGTGACCACCACAGCCATCATGCGGGCCCTCCGCCAGCATGTGGACCCGGTCTTCATGCCACGACGGCTTGTCCGCCTCTCCCGCCTGCCCCGCAACCCTGTCGGCAAACTGACACGGCAGGCACTGGAAGGTCTCATCCGGGACCATGCGGAGAAACGGGCCCATCCACCTTTTTCCATCCCGGCCAGCCATCCGGCCCTGCCCGGCCATTTTCCCGGTAACCCCACCGTACCGGGCATTACCCTGCTGGAACGGATATTCACCCTGCTGGAGCTGGACGTCCGTACGATCAGCACCGTGAAATTTCTCTCCGTCGTCCGGCCGGGCGACCCCATGCAGCTGCTTTCCAGCGCTCTGGGCAATGGACAGATACGCTTCACCCTCCATCACCTTTCCGGCCCCCTGAAAGGAACCGTCATTCTCCGGGGGCAGGCCGGGAGCCAGCCCTGATGCAGCGCAACACATGGCTCCGCCCGGAGAAAGGCAACAGCCTGACCATCCGGCTGCTGATATGGGTTGCCCTGAATCTGGGATACCGGGTCACCGCCCTGCTACGCTGGCCAGCCACACTCTATTATGCAGCTGTCTATTCCTCGGTCCGCCGGGCCTCGTGGCAGTACCTGTCCCACCTGCACCGTGCCGGCGCACTGCGCCGTCCTCACTGGGGCATGGTGCTGCGCCATATCCACGCTTACAGCACCAATACTCTGGACCGCATATACCTGCTCAGTGGCCGCTTCCCACGGGAAAACATCCACATCACCGGGCAGGACATCCTCCATGAAGCCCTGCACCAGAACAGGGGATGCATCATCATGGGGGCGCATATCGGATCATTCGATGCCCTGCGCCAATGCGGCCTGAATGCCTCTGTTCCGTTCCGCATGCTGATGTATCGCCGCTTCATCGGGGCCACATCCCGTTTCATTGAGGCCCTGGCACCGGGCTTCAATGCCGACATCATCGAGCTGGGGCAGCCAGACAGCATGCTGGCAACCCTCAAGGCCCTGCGGAACGGTGAATTCATCGGAATTCTGGCAGACAGGGCCCATGATGGTGGCCGCTCCATACCCATCCGCTTTCTGGGCGAGGAAGCTCCCATTCCCGCAGGTCCATTCCATCTGGCCAGACTGACCGGCGCACCGGTTGTGCTCGTCTCCGCCATAAGGCAAAAAAATGGCACCTACCATATTGCCTGCACAGGTCTGGCTGATACTCTTCTCCCGGAAACAGAGCCAGCCCCCGCACGGGAGGCGCTGCTCTCCCCCATGCAGGCTTATGTCCGCTGGATGGAAGAACTGTGCCAGCGCCATCCCTACGCATGGTTCAATTTCTTTGATTTCTGGGAAAAAGGCCTCTGACATTATGAAATGCCTGCCCCTCTTCCTCCTTGTGCTGCCCCTCTTCTGGCGGGAGGCACAGGCAGACACTGCGGCCATGTCGCCTCCTGCCAGTGCCATCACCTCGCCCACCGCAGAGGAGGAGGCTCTGGCTGTCAACATCCTGCACCACATTGGTCTGGTCTCGCAGAGGGAAAACCACTTCACGGAGACACGCCAGCTGCACGCTCTCAAAGTGCCACTTCATAGCGAGGGAACACTCCGTTTCATTCCCCCCGATCGGGTGGAAAAACTCACCCTCACCCCTGTGCAGGACAGTTTCATCATGCAGGGGGACACGGCATGGCTCCGCCATGGCCAGACCCCCGCGCGGGCCGTACCACTACACATGAGCCCGGCGCTGCAGGTCATGGCCGCCACAATCCGGGGGCCGTTGCAGGGAGATGTCGCACTGCTCCAGCAGTATTACACGCTCTCCGCCACGGGTGACATGGGACGCTGGACCCTGACAATGACACCCCGCACACACGACACCGGCCAGATCGTCCGGCTCGTCCAGATACAGGGCCGCAACAACTCGCTGGACAGCCTTCATCTTGTCCTGGCCAATGGCGATGTGACCGATACAGCCATCACCTCACCATGAAACGCCGTCTCCCCCTTCTGCTGGCCCTGCTCGGTGCCATCATGGTGGCGGCGGCAACATTCTCTGCCATCCCCCTCCGCATGGGGATGCAGGCCTTCCTGCCCCGCCCCCATGACGCAGCGTCCCAGTTCCTGCTGGATGAGCTGAACCACGGGCCTACCCAGTCCATCATGATCGCCTCCATCAGGGGCAACGATACGGCCAGCCTGCTCCAGACCGGGCACAGATTCCATGAGGCTCTGGCCGCAACGGGGCAGTTCAGCCTCATTCTGGATGGCCCGGCCTCCCTCTCATGGCAGAAGGACCAGCCGCTTTTTTTCGCCCACCGTTATGGACTGGCCCCTCATGACCGGACACGCCTTTTCTCCCCGGACGCCCTGAAAGCCGATACTGCCCGGCTTTATGACCTCCTCCAGTCCATGGCGGCTCCGCTGGTGGAGGATATCGGACTGAAAGACCCGACCGGCGCCTATGCCGACTATCTGGCCAGTCTGGAAAGCAGCACACCCCCCGCCAGCCTGGATGGCCTCTGGCTGACAGCAGACCACCATGCCACGCTCATGCTGCTCCAGCTTCGCCAGCCGACACTCGACCCCGCACAGCTGAAACACCTGCACCAGGCCATCCGGCAGGCTTTCGAGAACAGCAGGCCACCCCATGGCGGGGACTGCCAGCTGCTTCTGACAGGCTCCCCGGCTTTCTCCTTCATCGCCGCCCAGTCCCTCCGCCAGGACATGGACCGCCTCGCCCTTCTCTCCCTTCTCGTTGTGGTCGGCATCCTTTACTGGCGCTTCCGCTCTCTCTGGGTGCTGGCCACACTGGGCGTACCTTTCCTGCTCTCACTGTCCCTCTCCATGCTGGTAGTCCAGCTCTGTTTCGGCTGGGTTCATGGCATTGCAGTCGGCTTCGGCATGACCATGCTGGGTGTGTCGCTGGACTACCCTGTCCTTCTGCTGGGGCACCGGGACAGGGGGGAAGCCATTCCTGTCGTTCTGGGCCGCATTGGCACCAGCCTGAAACTGGCCACCCTCACGGCCATTGTCGGGCTGCTGAGCATGATCTTCTGTGGTCTGCCCGGCCTCATGGAACTTGGCCTTTTCTCCGCCACCGGGATTCTGACTGCCGCCTGCATCACCATCTGGCTTCTGCCCCATCTGGTCACACAGGCTGACCTGGCCGCCCATCATCAGGGTGTATCCCCCTCGCTGCTGCGCTGGGAGGCACTCCGCCGTTACCGTGTGCTCTGCCTTATGGTAGCACCTCCCGCCATGGCCGTGCTTCTGCTCCATCCCTTCAGGATCGAAAGACAGGGGGAAATCCTCAACCCCATCCCACCAGCCCTGCTGGAAGTGGACCATCAGCTGCACGAGCAGCTCGGCTCCCCCCAACCTGGTCTGATTGCCGTTGTCCACGCCCCGGACAGTGAACACATCCTGCAACAGGAGGAAGAGCTGCTCGGCCACCTGCCCGCCAGCCAGGACATGGACGATGCGGCCCGCCTGCTGCCCAGCAGAGCCCGCCAGCAGCAGCGGCTGGCCACCCTGCCCGCAGCGGACAGCATCCGGGCCAACCTCCAGACAGCCCTTCAGGCCTCCCCCTTCCAGCCCGAGGCTTTTGCCAACCTGCCAGAGGATGTGGAACAGGCCCGCCATCTACCACCTCTCGGGCTGGACGACATCGCCCATACAGCCGTGGGCCACCGCATCGATCTGCTGCTCATGGCCCGGCATGGTCTGTGGTATGGCCTCATCCTGCCCCGCTCACCTGCGGCATCTGCCTCTCTCGAGCGGCTTCACCAGCAAAAGCCTGACCTGCTGCTCGTCAACATGAAAACAGCCGTGGGAGACCTGCTGCGCCCCTATGTCCGAAAAGCGGCTTTCTGGCTGGCCACAGGGATTGCCGTTGCCCTGCTTACGCTGCTCGTCTGCCAACGCAGCCCGGCCTGCACGGGGCGTCTTGCCCTCACCCTTGGCCTGACAGGCCTGAGCGTGCTGGCCCTGCTGCGCCTTCACGGCCCTGTCTTTTCCATCATCCATATCGTGGCACTGGCCTTCGTGCTGGGTGTTGGCATAGATTACGCCCTCTTTTTCGGCCGCCCCCAGCTTGATGCCGCTGAGCGGACCCGGACACTCCGCACCCTGCTGACCTGCAACATGATGACCGTTCTCTCCTTTGCCATTCTGGCAAGCTGTCAAACCCCTCTCCTGCGGGAGCTGGGTCTCACCATTTCTTCTGGAGCCTTGTTCGCCATGATCTTCAGCTTCCTGCTGATGGGCACCATCCCAACCTCCTCCCAGCAGGGAAACCACGCATGACCGCATTGATCATCACGGCCGGAACAGCCATCAGCGCCATGGGGCGAGGCATGGAAGCCACCCGGACCTGTCTGCTGGAACAGCGCCAGACCCTCCAGCCTGACACGTTCCAGTCTCCGGGGCATGGCTATATCGGGCGCGTTGCCGGTGTGGAAGACCATCAGCTGCCAGGAGCCCTGCACCGGTTTGACTGCCGCAACAACAGGCTGGCCGACATGGCCCTGATGACCGATGATTTCATGGAGGCTGTCGCCGATGCCCGGGCCCATTATGGCCGCCATCGCCTTGCCGTTGTCATGGGCACCAGCACATCCGGCATCCTGACAACGGAAAAAGCCTATGCTGCCCGCAAAGACCGGGATGAAGCCCTGCCGCCGGATTTCCCCTATGACGGCACGCAGGACCTCTCCTCCCTGCCACGCTATGTGGCAGCCCGGCTGGATGTCACCGGGCCGATGCTGACAGTCTCCAACGCCTGCGCCTCCTCTACCCGTGCTTTCATTGATGCCGCCCACCTTCTGGCTACCGGTCTCTGCGATGCGGCCATTGTCGGCGGGGCGGACAGCCTCTGCCGCATGACACTCCAGGGCTTTGCCTCTCTCGGGCTGGTCTCGGCCCATCCCACCCGCCCCTGCGATGCCGGGCGCAGCGGTATTTCCATCGGCGAAGCCGCAGGCTTTGCCCTGCTGGAACGGGCCGATGGCCGGCCACGCCCTGCCCGGCCAGCCGGTTACCGTCTCCGCCTTCTGGGATATGGAGCCAGCAGTGATGGCCACCACATGTCCTCACCCGACCCGACAGGCAGCGGCGCCGCTCTCGCCATACAGAAAGCCCTGGCCCGGGCCAGCCTGCCACCAGAGGCCATAGGGTACATCAACATGCATGGCACGGGGACACCGGCCAATGACCAGATGGAAGACAGGGCCATGGCTTCCATCTTCGGCCGGGCCGTTCCCTGTTCTTCCACCAAAGGCTGGTCCGGGCACACATTGGGAGCTTCCGGAATTCTGGAGAGCATGATCTGTGCCATAGCCATACAGGACCAGTATCTACCACATTGCATGAACAGTCAGACGGTTGATCCTCTCTTCCAGAGTGATATTCTCCTTGCACCCCGCCACGGCAAGCTGAACTTCGTCATGAACAATTCTTTTGGTTTTGGTGGCACGAACAGCAGTCTCATCTTCGGACCACTGACATGATCATTTCCATCGCAGGTATCGGATGCTGGGGGGACGGCCTGCATGGTTGGGCGGAAGCGAAACCTGTCCTGCGAGGGGACACCCCCCATGACAGAACCAGCCTGACACTGCCCCCACCCACCAGTCTGCCCGCCAATGAGCGCCGGAGAGCCAGCCAGGTCATCCGGCTGGCCATGCTCTGTGCCGAGGAAGCCTGCCAGCAGGCTGGGTGCCATGCCGGGGACCTGCCTGCCATCTTTGCCAGCTCCAACGGCGATGGTTTCATCATCAACCGTATTCTGGAGTCCCTCGCCAGCCCGGCAGGAGCTGTCTCACCCTCTCTTTTTCACAACTCCGTCCATAATGCGCCTGCCGGATACTGGATGATAAGCCACAAGAGCCACCAGCCTGCCGTCTCACTGGGGCTGCATGACGAAACCCTGCCCGCCGCCCTGCTGAAAGCGGCTGCCGAAGCCCATGCAGAGGAAAAGCCCGTTCTCTTCTGCCTGTATGATGCGCCCATTCCCGGGTCACTCGGCACGGTCAGGCGGACCAGGGGCTCCTTTGGCTGTGCTCTCATCCTGACACCAGGCCGGGACACGTCACTCCAGCTTGCACTGTCCCTGAAAAATGGCAGGGATGTGCGTGACCCTTTTTCCTCCCTGCCTGAAAGCCTGGCAGACATGGCCCGCCACAATCCTGCGGGCCAGATACTGCCCCTGCTGCAGGCCATTGCCTGCGGGCAGGATCAGTCCATTTCCCTGCCCTACGGGGCCAACCATATGACAATTGCGCTGACCCATGCTCAACCGTGATGCCATCCTCCGCCATATCCCCCACCAGGGAGCCAGCTGCCTGCTGGATGCTGCGAACCATTGGGATGAAACACAGCTTGAGGCCACGACCCACCTCCATAACGACCCGGCCAACCCCTACCGGGTGGCGGGCCAGCTGCCCCCCGTCACCGGCGTGGAAATGGCCATGCAGGCGGCTGCCCTGCATGGCGCGCTGACAGCCCATGAGGCACGGCAGGGGTGGCTGACCAGTATCCGGGATGTCCAGATCCACTGTGACCGGCTGGACAATCCCGACTGGCCGCACCTCATCATCACCGTCATCCAGAAGCACCAGGCCCATGGCGGCATGATCTACGATTTCACCCTGCGGACCCCCTCTGCCAGACTGCTGATGGCCGGAACGGGTACCGTCATGCTCCCAACGGAATAAACCACCATGACCCAGTCCCCTCTCCCCTGTGATGTCCTGATCATCGGCGGTGGCCCCGCTGGCAGCACGGCTGCCACCGTTCTGGCCCGACGCGGGCTGGATGTCATCATGCTGGAAAAAGACCAGCATCCCCGCTTCCACATCGGTGAATCCCTGCTGGCCTGCAACCTGCCCATACTGGAGACGCTCGGTGTGCTGGACGATGTCGCAGCCATGGGGGTCTACAAACCCGGAGCCGAATTCGTGACAGATACCGGGGAAGGACGGCTTTCATTCCCCTTCCGTTACGCCATCGACCCGCAGGCAGATCATGCCTATCAGGTTCGCCGGTCAGAATTTGATGAGCTGCTCTTCCGCAATGCCGCCAAAGCAGGCGCAAAGACCTTTGAAAAAACCCGTGTCACGAAGGTCACCTTCCCGACACCGGATGCTCCCCTCGTGGAAGCAAAAACGGATGGAGAAAATCCCCGTTTCTTCACCCCACGATTCATTCTGGATGCGTCCGGCCGGGATACGCTCATGCTCCGCCAGCATGGAAAGAAATACAGCGACCTCCGCAACAACAAGGCCGCCATTTTCAGCCACTTCCGCAATGTCCCCCGGGCAGAAGGCGAAGGAATGGAGGGCTATATTTCCGTCCATCTCGTCAAGGGTGGGTGGTTCTGGATGATTCCCCTGCCGGATGACATCATGAGTGTCGGCTTCGTGGGGGACCATGACAGCTTTAAAAATCACGGTGGCTCGCTGGATACTCTCTTCTGGAAGACCGTACAGTCCAGCCCCAGCGTACGGGAGCGCATGAGCCAAGCGGAAGCACTGGCACCACTCACCACGACCGGCAACTACTCTTACAAAGGGAACAAGGCCTGGGGAGAGCGCTATTTCATCATCGGTGATGCTTTCGGCTTTCTGGACCCCGTTTTCTCATCAGGAATCATGCTGGCCATGCAGGGAGCACTCCGCGGCGCCGATGTTGCCAGCGCCTGGCTGCTTGATCCAGCCCGGGGGCGCAGGGCGGCCCGCAAGGCTGAACGTAAAACAAGACAGGAAATGCGGCTGATCGGCTGGCTCGTCTATCGCATCAACGACCCGCTGCTGCGCTACTTCTTCATGCGGCCAAAGAACAGTCCGCTCCGGATGCGGGATGCCATCATCTCGCTTCTTGCAGGCAACTTCTCGCCCTCATGGCGGATCATGCTCCCCTTCCGGGCCTTCACGGCCATTTTCGCTTTTGCCAAGCGCTTCGGCCGCCAGCAGGGGAAAAACGCCTGATCAGACCGGATCAACCAGTCAACCACTCTGCCGCCACACGCTGCACATTCTGGCTCAGCCGGTTCAATGCCGAACCATAAAGGCGGGGGACTGACCAGAAAAGCGGCATGGAAGGCCGGTGCGCTGGAGGCAGTTCCACCAGGGCACCGCTTCGCAGATGATGTTCCACAAGCGGCAGAGGATGCATGGCCCAACCAAGACCATGAAGGCAGAGGTCCAGAAACGCTGTGGAAGAACGTATCCAGCAGGCGGGGGCACCCAGCGTGACGCCATACACTGCCTCTGCCCACCGGGCCTGAAACATATCCCGCCGATCGAACCGCAGATAGGGAGCCTTCTGCACGGTTTCGGCCGTCACACCCTGAGAAAAATGCACCCCCATGAAGGACGGGCTGGCGCAGGCCACATAAACCATACGCCCCAGCGAGACCGTTCTGCACCACGGGAGCGGATCGGACGATGCCGTCACAGCAGCCATGACATCCCCGGACCGCAGACGCTCCGCCGTACAGCTCTCATCATCAATGGAAATATCCAGTGTTATGGCAGGGTCCTGCCGGGCAAAGGCCATCATGGCATGAGAAAACCACGTCGTGATGCTGTCTGCGTTGACAGCAAGTTTCACCGTAGCCGGAAGTGTGGCCCCTCTGTCCTGCCAGGCCAGCCGGGCGGCCAGATCACTCTCCAGCACCCTGACACAGTCGAAATGACGGCAGAGCATTGTCCCGAGTTCTGTCAGCCGACATGGCTGCCCACGAATGACCAGAACACCCCCCAGACGTTCCTCAAACCCGCGGACACGCTGTGAAACGGCAGACGGTGTCAGCCCGAGTACAGCGGCTGCCCTCTCGAAACTACCTTCCCGCACGACAGCACTAACAGCTGTCAGGGCAGCGTAATCGAACATGATGAAGTTTTCCTTCATTCAATGAAATAAAATAAGCTGTTCTGTATATACCCTGCCTGTCATAGACGGGCCATGCACACGATCATCACCCCCATCATGACCGGTTTCTGCCTTGGCGCCTCTGCCATCATCGCTGTTGGAGCCCAGAATCTTTTCATTCTGCGACAGGGCCTGAAGCGGGAGCATGTCCTGCCCATCATCCTGCTCTGCGCCAGTGTGGATGCGGTCTTCATCACAGCCTCCGTCCACGGCGTTGGAAAAATTGTCGCCGCCATGCCGTTCTTTACGGACATCCTGACCTATGCTGGCGCTGCTTTCCTCATCTGGCAGGGCCTCTCTGCCTTACGCCACATGACAACCAGCAGCTCTGTCACACTGGAAGACCAGCCTCCGCAGAGCCTGCGCAAAGTCATTGCCATGACCTGCGGCTTCACACTGCTGAATCCTCATCTGTATCTGGATACGGTGCTTCTCATGGGGTCTGTCAGCCTCACCCAGCCTGAAGGCAGCCGCTCATGGTTCGGACTTGGTGCCGTACTGGCCAGTTTTGTCTGGTTCCCCCTGTTGGGTTACGGAGCCAGAGTGCTGCGTCCCTTTTTCAGCAATCCACTCTCATGGCGAATTCTGGATGGGGTAACTGCCGCCATCATGCTCACCCTGGCAGGAACACTGCTCTATCACGCTGGCCTGGCAGGGTAAGCCTGCGCCCCCCCCTGACACGGCAGACACAAAAAAGGCCGCCCATGATGGACGGCCTTTTTCCTGATCCATTCCTGACGCTTGTCAGAACTGCACTTTGACGGACCCTGTAGCACCACTGTCCATGGCATGCTCGCCATACTGCCCCGTGTAGGACAGGTCGAGATCCACAGAATCCGTGACCCGGGCCGCTACACCCGCCTTGATCACAGCAGCATCACGGGACAGCAGCACGCCATTGATATTCATGCCACTGCCATCACCCATGAAACGTTCCGTCCTGCTGGAGCCGAGGCTGCCATAGGCACGGCGGTAAGCCCCCATGGCATGGGCCCGCAGCCACATCTCTCCAATCTGGAAGCTGCGTGCCACACGGAAACCAAAGCTGGTGAAGCCCACGCTACGATCCTTGGACTGACCATACAGGGCAGCCACGCCATGCTCCTGGAAACGGCCTGCGTACTGGTTGACGTAGGACCCCTCGAAGAAAGGTTCAAACTGGAACTTGTCAAAGTCAAACTTGTAGCTCAGCTCCGTAAAGGCACGGGCCGTCCCGTTACGGTAATTGCTGGTCTGCCGGCCACCAAAATCAGCCACCTGCACATGCCGACGCATGTTCATCAGGTTCCAGGTGTAGAAGGCCCCCAGACGCAGATTGAAGCGTCCCCAATGAGACCCGGCATAACTGCCCAGGCTGATGTTGTTGCTGTTACCAGACGAGTTGCTCGTCCCATTGGCATTGAACATGGAATGCCCGTAGGCAATCATGCCACCCACACGCCACCGGTCATCAACTGGTGTATCCACACCCATGACGAATCCGGCTGTCTGATGGTGCAGCAGGCTTGCGTTCCCGCCGCCACCATTATGCCCCAGGCTGCCATAAGCCTGACCCCACATGATGGTGTGGTCGCTGTGGCACTGGGATTCCTTGCGCCGCGTGTAGAAATTGTAATGCCCCTGGGCGGACATTTTTCCATCACCATCACAGCCTGCCTCAACCAGACGGTCCAGCACGGCCTGTTCCAGCAGATAGCTGTCCTGGATCAGGGCAGTCCGGGCAGATGCGTGGATGTCACCAGAGAGATTACCCAGTGCACGACGGGCCTCACCAGCGGAACTGACGCCTGTCATGGCCTGCACCACGCTACTGCCACTGGCCATGCCATCAAGTGCATGGCCAACTTCACGCTCGTTCTGGTTCCCCGCCACGCTGCTGAAGGAGACATTATTACGGGCATAGACCACGTCCACGGCCTGATTCTCGAACGCCAGATAAGGCGACACGAACAGGCCATCTGGCAGATTGCCTGTCAGGGCGTTGTCATGATTGGCACTGACCGTCCCTGTTGCTGTGAGGATACGATAACCATCCCCCGCATAGATACGGTCATTGTCGTTCTTCACAACATTGAGGGTCGCACTGTTCAGCTGGGCATCACCATTCACATGGATCAGGCCACTATTGAGCTGACGGTAGGAGCCTGTCAGCGAACGGCCGGTCGTATCGATCGTACCATTCTGGCGGCTATACCCCTGAACGTTGTTCAGCGTGATGTAGGAGTTGGACGAAACCGGTGTGGAGCTTGCGCCCACGGACAACACAGACTGGTGACCCGCAGTGCCATTCATTGCCAGGGCTGTCCCCTGATGCCCGGCAGCACCGATATTCAGGGTTCCGCTGCTCTGGTTCCAGTTAGCCTCAACGGTACCACCTGCCGCAACTGTCGTGACGGCAGCAGCCCCATTATCTGTTGTGTTACCTGTCAGACGGGCACCATCCTCAACCGTGATCCCGGAAGAAGAAGAATTGTTGCTGTCAGACGCCTGACCATACCCGGAAGCAACGGCCAGCGTCGTGTCCTTGCCCGACACGACCGTCTCACCCTGGTAGCTGTTGTCATGATTGGCCACATACAGCGTACCGCCGCCTGTTGCCGTCAGACCGCCAGTCCCCGTCAACTTGCCTGTCAGATAGGTGCTCTGCTGGTTTGTATCGAATGTCCCATGCCGGACAGCCTCCCCGGAGGGAGTCCCATCGGACAGATAGACATTGGAATCCACATGCAGGTCGCTGCCCTGACGGTTCTGGATGACGCCGTTACCGTACAGGACCACGCCACCATTCTCCTTGGCAGACGTCCCATTCGTCTGGGTGGCATCACTGCTGATACCACTGCTGCCGTTCGTGTCGCCAGCAACCAGAGTACCGGTTGCTGCCCCGGCATTGGACTGATCCTCACCACCAACCCGCAGCTGACCATCGCTCATGATATGAACATTGCCAGCATTGTTGATGGTACCACCAGCAGTCACACCGGCATAATAGCGGGGTGCTGTACCATTGCCCTCACCAATGACCATGCCACCCTGACCAACATTCAGCTGACCACCGGGCTGGGTCACACCACCTTCGGCAGAACCAACAGTCAGAGAGCTGTTAGAGGCCAGGTGCCCGTCCGTGTCCTCGCCACTAACGGCCACGCCATAGGCTGTCACCTCACCACCCTTCTGGATGCTCAGGTGACCGGTCCCCTGCTGGCCAACAACGAGGTTCCCCGTGTCGCCGCTACCCGTCAGGTCCATTCTGGACTGGACATTGCCACTGGCATTCTGCCCGTCACCGACCGTCACATACCCAACGGACCCAGCCTGATTCCCGAGGGTGACATTGCCATCCGTGGTGACCGTACCGCCATTCCGGACATTCAGCGCCCCCTGGCCCTGGTCACCGACAACCATCTGTACGGCCTGGTCCCCATCCTTCTTGGCTGTCAGGGACGAACCGGAGCCATCAACCGTCACGCTACCCTGGGAGCCAGCACTGCCACCGACAACCACATCGCCACCCACAACGGCCTTGCCGCCCTGCGTGACAGACAGGCTGCCCTCGCCATCAGCCCCAACAAACATGCCACCAGCACCAACGGTCAGACCGCTGCCTGCCCCGGTAACAGACACATCACCCTTGCCGGAGGCCTGGTTGCCGATAGCGACAGTCATGGCACCCACCTGGCCACCATTCTGGACAATCAGACGGTTTTCCTGCCTCGTATCGCTGGCACCGTAGCTCTGATCGCCATTGCCAACAATCAGCTGACCATAAGGCTGCATGACCTTGCCATCACTGTCTGTCTGGCCACGCAGCAGCAGGATGCCATCCTTGTCCACTGTCAGCGTACCAGAATCGTTGGCGGCCAGACCAACTATCGTTGCCCCCCCGGAAGTGATGCCACCAACCTTGCCATCACTGCCTGTCAGGGTCAAAGATCCATTACCACGGACAAACGTACGCCCATTATAGACATTCTGCCCCGTGAACGTCACGTTGTTGGGCTGGGTCTGCTGCGTCTGATTGACAGTCTCGCCCGTATTGACATCAACACCACCGGCCTGGTCGATGGCGGCTGTCTGATCAGCACTCCCACGGATGGAACCCGAGAAGGTCTGATCCGTTCCATCTCCTTTGACACGATAGATATCGCTGCCCGTATTGATGACGCTCCCCTGATCGGACAGGTTCGTCACTTCCTTGACGGACGACTCCTGGCCATTGATCGATACCGGCATGGCCGCCGAGACCGCGTCCGCAGCCTGGGCAGGCGTAAAGACAGGCCCGAAAGGCGTTACCTCCACACAGAACAAAGCTGCTGTAAAGAAAAGTTTATTCCGCATGACTTTCCCCGCACCCGTACTCCATTGCAATCCTCTCCTCCCAACAACACCAGAAAACAGCCTGCCCCCGGGAGGGCACAGTCCAATGAGAAGAGCGGCTATGTTCATCGAAAAGTAATATAAAATTAAAATTAATACAAGTTGTTTGTTAAGTTAATAATAACCATAATGAAACCATATTTTCACTCTATTATGACCGAGCGAGCTCGTGATGCCGACATGACAGAACCCCCTCCAGAATCAGCAGAAATGCTGTCCGGACATGGAGAAGCAGCCTCATCAAAAAAGAGAGGGATCTTATATGGTGAAGGAAATGGGCGCCTGTCTGGGCCGCTCCAGCCCTTCACGCTCGGCCTTCTGGAGAAGATCAGCCAAGGTGATCGCTGAAAGCCGATCCTTGATTCCTTCATTCAGATCAGCCCACAATGGTGCAATCACCAAAGACTGGAGGGGACTGCCATCCCGCTCCTGCAAGGCAGCCACCTGGTCCCGCACACCAACAGCACAGACAATCTCGTGCAGGCTGACCACCCGTGGGGACCGTCCCAGCCGGTATCCCCCTTTTGGCCCACGAACACTGTCCAGAAGCTCCGCCCGTGAAAGAGCCTGGAGCACCGGCTCGATTCCACGCCTCAACAGACCGCTGCGCCTGGCTATGTCCGCGCCACTCACGACCCCGGACCGTCCGGCATAAAAGGCCACATCAAGCATGATGGACAGGGCCGTCAGGATACGATCGTTTTTCAGATACATCATTCACTCTTCAGCCATCAAAGCGTCAGCCTCCTTTTAGCCCATCTCGCGTTATAAGAAAGAAAATTATGCGAATGTTTCGCGATCCTTTACCGTTTCTTCTCCAGTCTTTCCAAAGCGACATGACGAATACCGGGCAGACCTGCTAGTCTTGTTCTTACATTCATCATGGCAGGGAGTACCAACGATGACAGAACCTCGCTCATCAGATTTTCCTTTCCCTCTTTCCACGACCCCGTTCGCAGCCCCCCGTGGGCATGTCTATCCTTCTTTCATGGAAGTCGTGGGCGGCACTCCGCTGGTGGCCGTTCCCCGGCTGACAGAAAAGGAAGGGTTGAAAGCCAACCTGCTGCTCAAGCTGGAGTTCTTCAACCCTCTGGCCTCCGTCAAGGACAGGATCGGCGTGGCCATGCTGCGGGAAGCACAGGAAAAGGGACTGATCACACCGGGCAAGTCCGTTCTCGTGGAGCCGACATCCGGCAATACCGGCATCGGCCTCGCTTTTGCGGCAGCCTCCATGGGCTACCGGATGATTGTCACCATGCCGGAAAGCGCCTCGATGGAGCGGCGTAAAATGCTGGCCCTGATGGGAGTGACCCTGGAGCTGACCCCCGCCCCACAGGGCATGAAAGGGGCCATCAGCAAGGCACAGGAGATCCTTGAAAAAACCGAAAATGCCTGGATGCCCAGCCAGTTCACGAATCCAGCCAATCCGAAGGTTCATGCCGAGACAACCGCTGAAGAAATCTGGACAGACACGGCCGGTGCCGTAGATGCCGTCGTGGCAGGTCTGGGTACTGGAGGAACGGCGTCCGGCATTGCCCATGCTCTCAAGCCACGCAAGGAAGGGCTGAAAGTGTTTGGTCTTGAGCCCTCCGAAAGTGCCGTCCTCAATGGTGACGATCCTGGCCCGCATGGCATCCAGGGGCTTGGCCCGGGCTTCAAGCCCGATACGCTGGACATCCGTGCGCTGGACAAGGTCATCCCCGTTACCGAGCATGATGCCCTGACGACAGCCCGCCTCTGCGCCCGCACGGAAGGTCTGCCCATTGGCATTTCCGCTGGGGCAGCCCTGTTTGCCGCCATGGAGCTCGCCAAAAAAGACGAATGGGCTGGCAAGACCATCGTAGCCATCGTGCCTGACTTTGCCGAGCGTTACCTTTCAACGGCTCTGTTCTCCGGCCTTTGAGAGACCTGATCCCGCCTGCCAGACCGTAGGCTACTCTCCGGCTGGCAGACATGTAGCGATGAAAAAAGCCCCCGTTCCTGGCATGGGAACGGAGGCTTTTTTTTAAAGACTCGCGGGCCTGCTCCGGCCCTGCGCCTTACTCGGCGGTATAACCACCGTCGATCACCAGCTCGGTTGCCGTGACGAACTTGGATTCGTCAGAGGCCAGGTACAGAACACCGTAGGCCACGTCTTCCGGCGTGCCCAGATGACCGACCGGATGGATGTCCACCAGATGCTGATAGGCGGCCTTGTCGGTACGGGTCAGCTCATCAACCAGCGGTGTCTGGATATAACCCGGGCAGACGCTGTTGATGCGGATCTTGTACCCGCTGCGGGCACAATGCAGGGCAGCAGACTTGGTGAGCATCTTCACGCCGCCCTTGGAGGACCCATAGGCAGCCAGATTCGGAATACCAACCAGTGCAGAGCTGGAACACATGTTGACGATGGAACCGCCCTCACCACCATTCAGCTCCCGCATGATCTCGACGGCATATTTGGTTCCGAGGAACACACCATCCAGATTGATGGACTGCACACGGCGCCAATCCTCCAGAGACGTGCTCTCGATGGTCCCGTCATAGGCGATGCCAGCGTTGTTGACGACAATGTCCAGACGGCCATCATGTTCCTTGATGGCAGCCATCGTCTTCTTCCACTCGTCTTCCTTGGCCACGTTCAGGGGCAGGAAGCAGGCCTTGCCGCCAGCCTTGCGGATTTCTTCCACAACCTCTTCACCACCCTTCGGGTTGAGGTCAGCCACGATGACCTTGGCACCTTCCTTGGCCAGAACCTTGGCAATCCCCTTGCCAATGCCGCTGCCGGCGCCTGTCACGAGTGCAATCTTTCCAGCAATCCGTCCCATCTGTCATCTCCTCAGATAAAGGTGTCTGTTGTCACGCTACTCTCTTTGCATGAAAGGTCTTTGATTTATATCAAATTAACTACTGCCCTCTGCCACTCCATTACTGTTTCCCGTCATCGACTCCATCATGCTCCGCAGTCTTCAGCGCTTTTTCATTCAGCATCCATTAATGCATATCATCCATGCCCTTACAGCACTCCCACATGACCCGATGGGGAGCCGGTCCCCCATCACATGCCACAATAACCGGGCCATCAATTAATACGAAATAATATAGTTGTTTATAGAGAACTGGAAAAACACGCTACCAGGCCTTTCACCCAGCAGGATCACTTCACAAAAATATATATAAAACAGTGTGTTATGAAAAAATTTACTCAAAATGACATTTTTCACTTTCAAATAAGATGAAATACCCCATTATGACATTCGGATATGTTGTTTTATAAAATGACTATCATAATTCGTTTTATGGAGTTCCTACCATGGCTTCCACCGCTGCTGCTTTCGCTCCGCTACACCATGCCCCGGTCACCCTGAAGGCCATCCCCCTCAGCCCGGCCATCGGCGCCATCGTAGAAGGTGTGGATATTTCACAACCCCTGTCTCCGTCGCAGAAGAACGACATCCACGAGCTGCTTCTGCGCCATCAGGTCCTCTTCTTCCGTAAACAGACCATCACACCCAAACAGCAGCGGGACTTTGCCCGCAACTTTGGCAAGCTGCATCTCCACCCCATATTCCCGACCGTCCCCGACGTGCCGGAAGCCATCGTGCTGGATACCGCCAAGAACGACCTGCGGGACAATGCCCTGTGGCATACGGATGTCACCTTCCAGCAGGAACCGCCAAAAGCTGCCGTGCTGACCAGCCGCCTCCTCCCGGAAACAGGCGGGGGAGATACGATCTGGGCCAGTGGTACCGCTGCCTATGATGCCCTTTCCGACGGCATAAAACAGCGCATCGACACGCTGACAGCCCAGCACGACTTTCTCCGCTCCTTTCCTGTCTCCCGTTATGGCCGCACGGATGAAGAGCGGAAAAAATGGGCTGAAACACGCAACAATTTCCCACCCGTGACCCATCCTGTCGTCCGCCTCCACCCGGAAACGGGAGCAAAGGGGCTGTTTGTCAGTGAAGGCTTCACGACCGAAATCAACGATGTGGACCCCGAAGAAAGCGCTGCCCTGTTGGCTTATCTGACCCGTCATGCCACAAAACCTGAGTTCTCCGTCCGCTGGCGGTGGGAAGAGGGTGACGTTGCCTTCTGGGACAACCGCATCACGCAGCATTATGCCGTGAATGACTATCTCCCCGCCCGGCGGATCATGAACCGCATCACCATCATCGGGGACCGCCCCTATGGCCCCGGTCAGAAAGGATAACGTACCCGATGAGCCAGCCTCCTGCGTCACCGTCATCCTCGTCCGGTGCCCCTGCCGCAAGCCGTTTCAAAGGGCTGCATGTCGCCATGATCTCCATTGGCGGCATCATCGGGGCGGGGCTGTTCGTCGGAACGTCCGCCACCATCGCCGCAGCCGGTCCTGCTGTCCTGCTGTCCTATCTGGCAGCGGGAATCGTCGTCTGGCTGGTGATGCGTCTGCTGGGAGGGCTGGCCATCAACGCACGGGGGCAGGGGTCCTTCATCACCCACATCGCCACCCATAACGGCCCCAGGGCAGCCTTCATTACAGGCTGGAGCTATGCCTTCCTCTGGGCCGTGACGGCCGGAGCACAGGCCGTTGCCGGTGGCATGATCATCGGACGGCTGGCAGGCGTTGCCCCCCTCTGGGGAGCGCTTGTCCTTGTTGCCATTGCCTGGACGATAAACCGTCTCTCCCTGCGCCATTACGGGCAGGCAGAAACAGGTCTCTCCATTTTCAAACTGCTCTTTCTGGGCGGTTTCATCGCCCTCGGCCTGGGCTGGCTGGCTCTCTCCGGTCATCCCTTCGCCATAGCGCTCGACAACATCACCGCACATGGAGGCATCTTCCCCAAAGGAAGCTGGGCTGTCATCGGGGCTGTCCCCATGATCGTGCAGACCTTCACCGGCTGCGAGATTGCCATCATCGCCGCAACGGACAGTGACCGCCCCCTGCGGGCCATTGCCCATACCATGCGGCGCCTCCCTTTGCAGGTCCTGTTCTTCTACGCCGGGTCGGTACTGGTCATCATCTCCCTGTTGCCGTGGAATGGTGTGCATGTAGGGCAGTCCCCCTTCCTGAGCGTGCTGGAATATCTCCGTGTTCCGCTGGCCCGCTACGCCGCCATTGCCGTAACACTGGTCGCTGTCCTCTCCTGCCTCAATTCAGCTGTCTATGTCGTGTCCCGCACCTTGCGGGAACTGGCCGATCTGCGCCTCGCCCCGCAGAAACTGACAGAAGAAACAGACCGGCAGGTCCCCATCTGGTCCCTGCGCCTGACCACCCTGCTGGAGCTGGCTGTCATCGCTGCTGCCATCGGCTCGCCGGAAACACTCTATCCCGTTCTTCTCGGCTCATCAGGCGGGCTGATCCTGTTCATCTATTTCATGATCGCCATCGCCTACTGGCTCTGGGCCCGGCAGTCACAGACAGCCACGGCCCTGCCGCTGGCCAAGGGACTGGCCGTGCTCATCCCCGTTCTTGGAGCCATCCTGCTCATTCTGCCCTCCGCACGCGGGGATGCCCTGCTGTCACTCGCCGTCATTCTGCTTCTGACGCTGACCAGCCTGACTTTCATCACCCGGCGATGTCTGAACAGGGCCTGATACCTCTCTCATAAAACCGGGGTGCCCCAAAGATGGGGCACAACTCCGGCACCTGCCCTTTCACCGTCTCAACGGATCCGTCATGCCATCATATCGCCATCTGTTCTGGATGGGCCTCACCGGCCTGTCCGCACCCTTTGTCGTGCCTGCTTCACTCCTGGCCGCCGGTCTCCATAACAGCCCGGAAACTGACCATCACACCCAGCATCTCACGTCTCGCCATGCAGACGGCAAGACGGGTCGTCTCCGATCATCAGCCCCTCATCCGGGGGGCGCCGCCACAGCTGGGGCCAGCACGAAACGCCATGCCCGCAAGGCCGTTCATGGCG